>CAIKWV010000482.1 GCA_903831165.1 uncultured cyanobacterium | reverse complement strand
CTGCCGCAGTTCCGCTGGATCAACACCCTGCTGGGCAACCTCAAGACCAGCTTCAGCGGAACCTTCCATGCATTCAACTTTGAGAAGTACACCAGGCGTTACCTGGGCGGCTACAGCTTCCGATTCAACCGTCGCTTCTCGATGGCTGGGATGACCGAACGGATCGCCAATGCGGTCTGCTTCTGTTTGCCGCTGACAGAACGGAATCTCAGGGTCGCGGAGGTTTATGGGTAATCAAGACAACTGATGCAATACTTTCTTGCGCATCCACCTCGTTGGCGGCATTTTAAGATGGCGAGGCCTCTATTGTATACTGATTATTGGAGGCGCCCTTAGCCAATGCCTCCAAGATTCGACTGATTCCCTAATTCTTAAAAATTCTTATTCAACTGAGCATTCAAGAAGTGACACAGGATCACCATAAAGGTTGGCAAGCTCCACGACCTTAGCGTCACGAAGAGAGCATAGAAATCCTTTGTCTATGATGGTGGCACTCCCCGCCATCACGGTGGCATCGAATAGTACCAAGTCTTGATGAACTGGCGGCTCTTCCCAGTTAGGCAGATGCTGGCGAATCCAGCAACTAGGCTTACTCAACTCGATTCCAAAGTGCAACACACCAGCAGCATTTGAGCCTGCAGGGTAGATTCCCAGGCGAGGTGCTTTGGGATTAAATCCACATCCACCGCCTTCGATTATCTTTCCGTCTACGAGCATCTCCCTTAGAACAAGAGCTTCTGTTGATTCTCCGCAAACTTTAGTCACCTTACCAGCATTGATGATGACAGCTATTTTCTCGGAGAATGGCTTATCAAAACCAATCGCAATTTGCGGGTACAGCACACCTTCGATTGCCAATTCCTTATTTGAATTTGCTCTCATGGCGGTACTATCCCAAAAATTGGGGCCATGCGTTGGCAGATAGTGAACATAGCAACCAGGTTCATCAGCCCTCATTTTCCCGCGCCAACGATTGCTCGAAAACATTGAGTCGCGCATTGAGGCTGAATATGGAATACTCAAGTCAGTTCCGCGAGTATCGCTAAAATGCAACCTGAAATCTTCCGCCCTAGGGAATTGCCTTTCGGTAGCACGAATGATCTCTCCGAGTAGGTCAAGAGGAAAGCGTGCTTGCGCTGTATCCAACAAATCAAGATCACGAAAGTATGTGATTTTTACCCAGCGCTGCCCAGCGTTCCTTAATGCTATGTTGAATGGATCTTCTATGGAGCAAAACCAGGTAGAGACTACGAATTGAGCTTTTCTCAGCAAGGGTTTTACTTCCTCTGGAACGCCTGAGAGGCGTGTATGTGCGGCCATGAAAACATTCAGCTCTGCCCCCCTCGATAGACAAAGACCTTGTAGTGCTTGTATAATCCCTGGATCTAGCAAAGGATCGGAGAGAACAAGGACATGCTCTCCTGGTTTGATAGCAAAAACCTGGAAGAAATTTTCTAAAGCTTGAAATTGTTGACTTTTCTCTACTATTTTCTTGGGTAGCGTAGGCGGAGTGCCTGAACAGCTCAATGTCATTGCGTTGATCCTTGCGGTAGATTTCTGGTTGTTGACCTGCAACTCATTTGACGCCAAATAGAGCTGCTTTCTTCAAATTCTAGCCTATCTCTCTACGTTGCTTCGCGAAAACTTAAAGATTAAAGCAAAAATTCAACAATGCAAAATCAAGATGGCACTTAAAGCTGCGATCAAAACAATCCTTACAATCAGCTTGCATTGTCATTCACAATCCATGAGCAAAGTCGCGACAAATCGGCAGACGACACAGTGACCATCAAACAGAAAATCTCTCTAAGGCTAGCATCCTGCAACGTCTTGGCATTAACATGCTTCTAATTCCGGCGCATTCAATAGATGCTACACGCAAAGGCAGATGATCGTACACCGTCCGGGACAAATATGCCTATTGCTGAACTATCGAGCAATAGAAACCAAGCGGCTAACAGCCCAATAATCCGCAAGCATGGTTATATCTGCTCAACCAAGCTACAGGTGACCCAACGCTGAATTATCTTCGTTAGCCTATAATGGTGTAAGGTGATTCCTAATTACTCCAAGCTTGAGCTCAACCTCGTTAAGTTCCTGTTCTGCTATAGAACCAGCAATAAGCCCAGCGCCAGCTGTAATTCGAAGCAGATTGCCTTCCATGCTGCCGCTACGAATGGCAACCCGCAGTTCTGCATCTCCGTCACTGTCTATCCAGCCGAGTGGCGCAGCGTACAAGCCGCGTTCAAATGGCTCCAGATGGCGCAGGACATTCATGGCTTCCGTTCTTGGCACGCCTGCCACTGCGGGCGTTGGATGAAGCATGCCGGCCAGGGAGAGGGGTGGATGACCCAAAATGTCCGCGCAGATCAGTGTATGAAGGTGGGCCAGTGCCCCATGTCGGGCAAGGCGGGGAGGTCCATTACGGCGGGGGACTAATCCTGACTGTTGTATGACCTCGGTGATGGCATCGACTACCAGTTCATGTTCCAAGCGATCCTTTTGGGAGCTTAAAAGGTCCTTAGCATTTGGTCCATCCCATGTAGATCCAGCCAAGGCGTCGATTTTTAGGCGACCCTTGTGCAAACTAATTAATCGTTCTGGTGATGCTCCAAATACTGAAGATGCTTCGTTCTTCTGCCATAGAAAGCGACAACTTCCGCGTTGGCTAACCCGAAGTTTACGTACAAGCTGAAGTAGATCCATAGGCTTATCAAGAAACAGCTCTTGACGCGCAGCCAGAACTATCTTGCTGAGGATTTTGGATTCAACTAACCTAGGGCTAGCTTGAGTGCTGATCGATACTGCTCCTCCCAATCAGAACTGCTGAGGATGAAAGCCCCAGTTTTATCGAGCTGACCGTCCTTGAAGTCGTCAAGCAGGGCTACCAGCTGCCGAGATTGTTCCCATAGTTCTTCTGTCAGGGAACTCGGAGTGACTCCTTCTCCCAAAGTTCGTTGCAGGCGCAGCCAGCATTGTCCTTTTTGCCTGCTCAGTTGCCATCTAGGCAAAACAGCTTGAACACCGGGTACGTCTTTAGAAAACAGTAGTGGAGCATCGAAGAAAGAAAAAGCAAGCAGAACTTTGGGCCGAGCCAGGGACGGGCAGACTTGCGGGGAAACCAAACAGCTGAAAATACTATCGACAAAACGCTGGGCTTGATTGAATCGATTTATGCCAGTATATTCAAAAACTTTTGTACAGCCTGCAGCACTTAAGCAGAGACCAGGTGCTCTGTCCCAAAGGAATCGAAATGAATGGATCCCGCCAAGGCTGGAATAAAAATCCAAAGGGTCTACTTCCTGCTGCATCGGCATTGCCAAGCTCAATATGCCATCATCTTTTAACTGTCTAGAGCCATGGATAGCTATAGCCAGCAAATCGGAGAATCCGAGAGTTGATGTCACCAGGAGTGCTTTCGAAAAGGGGGGAATTCAGCGGCCCTCCCGTAGACAAAGGAGAGACGAAGCAATTGAGAATAAAGTGTTTTGCCCTTGCACAAAGAGCCTAGCATCAACCGGCTATATTTACCTCTGGAGACTGCTCATGACTAGGCGATTGCCTTTTATTGAACAAGCTTAGATCGAGATATTTTGCGCAGCAATGAGAACAGGAATAGATCTCAACCCGATAATCTGCCAACCGATATTATTCGGACAACCATGTTTTCTTCTTGCTACTTTCGGAGGGATTTGATCCGGCTTCCAAAACTTGATCGAAGATAGAGCAGGCCGATCAGTATCGATACATAAGAGGCCGCCATCACGACCCAGGCGTAAGCCAGTAGGAGTGGCTGCCCAAAAAAGGTCAATCCGGTCAACGATCCATGACAGAGACTGAAGCCCATCCCCGTGATCAATCCGCCAAGGAAGCATCGAATGAACCTCCCCTTAAGTGGCCCCACAATCTTTGCGCGAGTGCAGGTCCACCCGCCAACAATTGTTCCGGTAAGCAGCGAGGCAAATATCGCCAACCCACCTATGATCCCGTCAAATGAAGACCTGGAAGCAGCACCTAGCAGCTCGGGATACCCCCAGGGGCGGCTGTAGATCTGAGCCAGTGTGATCATCGCTATCACTACGATTATGTTACCTATACGTGGATCCCATGCGTTGTTAAGGAATTCGCGCCAACCAGAGCGCCGGACGTGGACGAGTCCGCGGCAGTTTAGTGCGATGACGATGAGAAGTATGAGAAGTGCTTGCAAGGGATAAGACGGTCGAACATTTGTTGGTATGCCAACGTCATGAATTGTCGCCACGGGACCAAATGATTGGGCAAGGATACAGCCAGTAGCGAATCCAACAATAGTCAGGATAAAGAGGTATTCTCCCGAGCCTATGCGTGCTAAAACCCCAGTGGTGCATGCACCAGTAACCACTGCCCCGATGCCTAGCAACAGCCCGCCGACAACAGACCAAACGGTGACAGGAAATACCTTCACTTGCAGTTGATAGCCTGTCATTAGGTTAAGAATGGCCAAGCCCCCTGGGACCATCATCCACGTAGACAAAATGGTAAGCAAGCGAACAGCAGAGCGACGATGTATGAAATCATCGAATCCAACCACCATGCACATATTGCTGCGCTGGATGGCCATGCCCATGATGAAAGCAAGGACTAGCGAGATTGTGAATGTGATTTGCATCGAACACAAGCTATTTTCGACTAATCTGACAGGAGCAGATGTTTTCACTTGCTGAACCAGTCCTGAGTCAGCTACTGATGGCTGCTTTGGGATTTCATCCTGGCCTCAGTACACATCTCCAAACGGTAGGGCAGTTCAGCTGTTTTGTGGCAGATGCCGCCTTGCCCTAATGGCTGCAGGCCTTCTCCATAGGGTGCGCAATCAGATTCGAGAGGCTTCTGCCTTACAAGTCAGCGCGTTGCTGCAGGGCCTGCTGGGTACCCCATCTGAGGGTTGCCGTGGTGAGTACCTGGCGGCGGCGGAGAAGCTCTGCAACCGGTATGGGGGCAGGGCCGACTGAAAGTCCTTCGATCCCGTTCCCCCGGGGCTGAGGCCAACCCAGCCAAGCATTCGGCTGACGTCATGCCCTACGGCCATCAGGCCGGCACGGATTGAGCGGAAGCCGTTGCAGCGCAGCAGGTTCAACGCCAAGGTGCGCAGCAGGGCCAAGACCTGAACTCCATTGCGCTGGCTGTAGCGATGCGCGGCCTCACCAAGCTGGGTGTCTCGGGGCCAGTGCCACTGGTTTTCGATCGCCCAGCGTTGGCGCACCAGCCGCAGCAATGCTTTTGGGCTGGTGCGCAGGGTTGTCATCAAGTAGTGGACATGGTGAAACGGCTTGCCGTCACGTCGTCCTTGGCGAACCAGTTCGACGATCCAGCTCGCACCCACCCAGCGCTCACGGATGCTGTCAGAGGCATTGAGGGCTCTGAGCTGCCAGCAGACCTGGCGGTCATGGCTGGCCTCGAAATCGCTGGTCTCCACAGGGAAGTGCCGGTGGCCGCGGAATTGGGGGACAACCTGCTGATAGAGCCGGTGTTGGTTGTTCTTGACGGTCAGGAGCAAGTCGGCGCCCTGCTTGGCGGCGAGTTGAAAAACGCGGGTGAGGTATGAAGAGCATCCTCCTGGATCAAGACGCCGTCGAGTTCCAGCGTGCTCAGCAACGCTTTCACGGCTGCTCGCTCGTGGGATTCACCGGTGTCAAAGGACGGTCTGGGCGATCGCCACGCCCAGCTCTCGGGCGTAGAGCGTGAGCTGCATCACGAACCGAGTGGCGCCATCGAGCTGAACGGCTGAACCCCTGAGGGTTTTGCCGTCACAGATGAGCTGGTCGAAATCCTTGTCCTGGTCTGCAATCTGGGCGAGCATCCACTGCCTGAGCAACCCGAACAACTATTCCAGATCCACCCGCTCGAACAGGCCGAGAAAGGTGGAATCGCAGGGTGCCTTGAGCAGAGCCAGATCCAGAGCACTGCCGAACGCCTGATGATGCCGCTTGGCGAAACGCTCCAGATCCCTGGCGCTGCGGCAGCCACAGAAGATGCCCAGGATTGCCATCAACAGCAGCAGCCACTGGGGGTAACGCACGCCTCGGCGCTGCCGCCCCTCCGGCAGCGCCTGCAGAAAGGCGAACAGATCAGGACTGCCCGATAGCTGGGGCATGGGACGAGAGCAGTCCCAACAAAACCGGCACCAGCATCGCCGCACCAGCTGGCTTGTGCCTGACTTTCAGTCGGGCCTTGTGACGACCTGAACCGCGCCAGGAGCCGCCCGGCTCACTTGCCGATGCAGAAGCGTGCAAACACCCGATCCAGCACCGCCTCACTCACCTCCTCGCCGGTGATTTCCCCCAGTTGACGCACGGCCGCTCGCAGGTCGATCGTCCAGAAATCCCAGGGCAGCTGCTGCTCGGCCGCCTCCAGGCTGGCCGCCAGGGCGGCGGCGGCCCCGGCCGCCAGATCCCGCTGGCGGGCGTTGAGCGCCACCTGCAGCCCACCGAGATCGCCCAGGCCACAGCGCTGCAGCAGCAGGGTCGCCAGCTCCTGCCGCCCCTCGCCGCGCAGGGCGCTGATCCGCAGATCCGCCGGGCTGGCGCCGCCATCGCCCCACTCCGCGCCAGATTGCTTGCCTGGAGGCAGCTCAACGCCGGCAGCACGCGCCGCCGTGTCCAGCAGGTCCGCCTTGTTGCCCACCACCAGCAAGGGCACGCCCGCCGGCACCAGCCGGCGCAGATCCTCGTCGGCATCGGTCCAACCGGCCGTCAGGTCGTACAACAGCAGCACAGCATCGGCGGCGGCCAGGGCCCCATGGCTGCGCTCGATCCCCAGCCGCTCCAGCGGATCATCCGTGGTGCGGATGCCGGCGGTATCGACCAGGGTGAGCGGCACGCCGTCGAGCACCAGCTCACTCTCCAGCAGATCGCGGGTGGTGCCCGGCAAGTCGGTCACGATCGCCCGATCGCGGCGGCTGAGCAGGTTCAGCAGGCTGCTCTTGCCCACGTTGGGCCGGCCGACGATCGCCACCCGCAGTCCCTCGCTGAGCCGTTCGCCCTGGTGGGCCTCAGCCACCAGCGCCTCCAGCTCCGCGCGCACCGCCACCAGCTCGGCCAGGACCGCCATCCCATCGAGGGGTGGCAGATCCTCCTCGAAATCCACCCGCGCCTCCAGTTCGGCCAGCTGATCGAGCAGTCGCTCTCGCAGCGCGGTGATGCGGCGCTGCACGCCGCCGTCGAGACCCGCCATCGCCAGCTGGGCCGCCCTGCGGCCGCGGGCCGTGATCATCGCCACCACGGCCTCGGCCCGGGTGAGATCGAGGCGCCCATGCAGAAACGCCCGCTGGCTGAACTCACCGGGAGTGGCCCGCCGGGCCCCCGCCTCCAGCACCAGCT
>CAIKWV010000481.1 GCA_903831165.1 uncultured cyanobacterium | reverse complement strand
GCCCGCCGCCTGCTGGCCGCGGCCACCGTCCCGGATCAGGAAGCCTTCTGGCTGGTGCAGGAGCTGCCGCGCCGGGGCCTGGTGGCCGGTCGCTACCGGGCCGATGCCGCGCTGCCGGGCGGGGTGGCCGAGCTGAGCGCGCCGCGGCTCTATGGCGCCGATCAGCGGTTCGAGGGGTTCAGCCAGCCGGCCCTGCCCCTGGTGCCGGACGACGCGGCTGAATTGCTGGCGATCAGCCGGGCCCGGGAGGCGGCGGCCCTGGCCGCTCCCTGGGCGCCGGTGGTGCCGCTCTATCCCACCAGCCCGGTGCAGGGGGGCTGAATGGGTCGTTCGCCCCAGCCCCGTCGCCGATCGTCCTCGCCGTCGCCGCGGCGCCGTCGCCGTCGTGCTTCGCCGCTGCAGTTGGTGCAGCCTGTCGTGATGCCCCCCGTGGCCCCCGGGCGACGGCTTGAAGTCGTCCCCCCCGGTCACGGGCGCCGTCGCCATCGGGGACTGCCCTGGCGGCTGCTGCTGGCCGGCTCTCTGGGTCTGACGCTGTTGTGGCTGTCGCGGGGCTGGTGGCTGCCGTCGCCGCCGCCGCCCCAGATGATCCTGGTGCTGGGCGGCGATGTCGACCGGGAGAAGGCCGCCGCCCGCCTGGCCCGCCGCGACGGGCTGCCGGTGGTGGTCAGTGGCGGCACCAATCCCGAGTACGCCCATTGGCTGTTCGAGCAGCGGGAAGGCCTGCCCCGCCATCAGGTGCATCTCGACTACCGCGCCTCCGATACGGTCAGTAACTTCACCACCCTGGTGGACGATCTGCGCCGGGCCCGCATCCGCCATGCCCTGCTGGTCACCAGCAGTGATCACATGGAGCGGGCCCTGCTGGTGGGCCGGATCGTGGCCGGCAGCCGCGGCATCCAGCTGACGCCGGTGCCCGTGCCCTGTGGCCAGCTCTGTGTCCATGAGCGCCGCCGCCGCCTCTGGGAGGACGGTCTGCGGTCGGTGATCTGGGTGGTCAGCGGTCAGGATCTGCGGAACTGGGCGGAAGCGCATCTCGTTCCCTGGCTGGGGCGAGCTGGCCTGCGCTGATCAGTCCCTGATCGAGCATGCGATTGATCTGCGCCTGCACCTCCGCCGTCGCCCGATCGAGGTCGGGCCGCCGCCGCGAGGCTGGAGGCGGCACCGGCGTGCCGATGCGGATGTGGATCGGCACCAGCCGGGGCGAGCTCTGACCGGGCCCCAGGGCGCGGTGGCTGTTGATGATCGCCACCGGCAGCAGGGGTACGCCGGCCCGGGCCGCCAGCAGGGCGGCACCGGCCTGGGGATCGTTGACGCGGCCATCGGCCTGACGGGTGCCGTCGATGAACACGCCGGTGGCCCAGCCCTGCTGCAGCCGGTCGGTGGCGACTCGGATCGCCTCGCGGTCGCTGGCGCCCCTGGAGACGGGGTAGGCCCCACAGGCGCGGATGATCGGTCCCAGCAGCGGCACCTTGAACAGCTCCGCCTTGGCCATGAAGGCCACCGGCCGGCCCAGGGCATGGCCCAGCAGCGGCGGATCGAGGTGGGAGCCGTGGTTGGCAACCACCACCAGGGCGCCCTCCACCGGCACGTTGGCGTTGCCGGCGGTGCGGCCGCGGAACAGCAGCCGGTAGATCGGAAACACCAGCAGATAGCTGATCAGCCGGTAGGTGAGGCTGGGCCGCGGCGTGCTCAGCAGGGCCGGTGGTTCTGCCGGTTTGCGGCGGCGGCGCAGCGCCCGCTTCACTGCGGACACCTGCCGGTTGCCGGGACGCCCCGGTGTGTCCCCTGCGGGCTCGTTCACAGTCCCAGGTCGGCGGCGGAGCTGATCTGGGCCGTGGCCACCGCTGGGCAGGCGCGCTTGATCAGGCCGCTGAGCACGTTGCCCGGCCCGATCTCCATGGCGGTGTCGATGCCGCCGGCCTCCAGCTGCTCCATCGTCTCCCGCCAGCGCACGCCGCTGGTCATCTGATTCACCAGGCGCCGCTTGAGCAGCTCGCCGTCGCTGGCCGGGGTGGGATCGGTGTTGCTCAGGACCGGGATGCGGGCGTCGGCGAAGGGCACCTCGGCCAGGCTGAGGGCGAAGGCCTGGGCGGCCTCGGCCATGAACGGCGAGTGGAAGGCACCGCTGACGGCCAGGGGAATCGCCCGCTTGCAGGTCAGCTGACTGCAGACGCTGGCCACGGCTTCGGGGGTGCCGGAGAGCACCACCTGGGCGCTGCTGTTGTCGTTGGCGATCACCACCCCTTCGGTGGCGGCCACCAGATCGTCCAGCTGGCTGCGCTCAAAGCCGATCACGGCGGTCATGGCCCCACCGCCGGCGGCGGCCATCAGTTCGCTGCGACGCTGCATCAGCGCCAGGCCGGTGTCGGCATCAAACACGCCGGCGGCATAGAGGGCCACCAGTTCGCCCAGGCTGTGGCCCGCCACCAGCTCGGCCGTGCGGCCCTGCTGCCGCAGTTGGTCCACCAGCAGGCTCTCGATCACGAACAGGGCCGGCTGGGTGTTGCGGGTGTCGCTGAGATCATCGAGTCCGCCGGCTGTTGACAAAACGGTGCCGGCGCAGATGGCCATGAGGTCTCGACCAAGGAGTTCGGAGGCGACCTTGAAACGCTCCCGGGCCCCCGGAAGTTCAAGCACACCCTTGGCCAT
>CAIKWV010000480.1 GCA_903831165.1 uncultured cyanobacterium | reverse complement strand
CCAGGGTGATCAAGGGGCGATCGCTCTGATACACCTCGGCGATCACGCCCAGGCGGCTGCTGTCGCCCATCTCCAGCAGGCCGTCCTCTCCCACCTTGTCGCCGGGGTGGGCGTGCACTTTGAACACCGTGCCGGAGAAGGGGGCCAGCACCGTGGCCTTGGCCCGTTCGGCCTTGTCCTTGTCCACCGAAGCCCTGCTCTCCCGCAGCTCTGCGGCCAGGGTGCCCTTGGTGGTGATCGCTTCGGCCAGCTGGGCCTTGGCGCTGCTTTCATCGGCCTGCAGCTTCTCGACCCGGTTGGCGCTGGTGGCTCCGGCGGCGAACAACTGCTCGGCCCGCCGCGCCTCGGCGCTGTCCTGGCCCAGGTCGGCATTGTAGCGGGCGATGACGCTGTCCTGGGCGGCCAGCTTGCTCTCGGCCACCCGAATGGCCGCCTCGGATTGGCGCACGCTGCTCTCGAGCGTGTCGAGGCTTTCCAGCACCGCCAGGGGCTGGCCCTTGCGCACCTCCTCGCCGTCTTTCACCAGGATCTCGCGCACCCGGTCGTTGCTCAGCGAACTGGGCACCGACACCTTGCTGATGCCGCCTAGGGGCTCGATCCGGCCCAGGGCCGACACCTGGCGCGGCAGCAGCGGTACGGCCTTCTGCGCCGCCACCTGCTTCTGTTCGCGCTTCTGCCACAGCTGATGGCCCAGGCCGGCCAACACCACCAGGGCCAGCAGGGCTGCAATCAGGGGCCAGGGTCCGCCGCCGCCCTGGCGACCGGTGGGCTTGGGCATGGTCATCGCGCGATGGTTCCTCGCCTCGGCTGGTTATAGGGCGTCGCGGTGGTCCTGCCCATCGCTACGGTTCAACGATGGAAGGATCCGCCCTGCTGGATCAGCTGTTGCCCGCCCTGCGTTCGCCGCTCGGGGCCCTGGCGTTCGTGCCCCTCTATGCCCTCTGGGTGACGTTGCTGCTGCCCGGGGTCTGGGCCTCGATGCTGGCCGGAGCCCTCTATGGCACCTGGTGGGGCAGCCTGATCGTGTTTGTGGGGGCCAGTCTCGGCGCCGAGATCGTGTTTCTGCTGGGGCGGGGCTGGCTGCGCAACTGGGCCCGCCGGCGCCTGGCGGCCACGCCAAAGTTGCAACAGGTGGAGCAGGCGGTCAGCCGCGAGGGGCTGCGGTTGGTGCTGCTGACCCGCCTGTCGCCGGCCTTCCCCTTCAGCCTGCTCAACCTCGCCTACGGCCTCAGCGAGGTCAGCCTGCGCGACTACTCGATCGGCTTGCTGGGCATCCTGCCGGGCACGGTGCTGTTCTGCGGCCTCGGCGCCCTGGCCGGCGATGTGGCCCGCTTTCAGGAGGTGCTCACCGGCGCCGCCGATCCCGGCACCTGGGCCCTGCGCCTGGTCGGCCTGTTGGCCACCGTGGCTTCGGTCTGGCTGGTGGGGCGGGCGGCCCAGCGGGCATTGGCCCAGCCGGAGCCGGAGGCCTGAGCTCAGGCTGAAGTCTGAGCCCAGGGCCGATGGGCTGGATTCAGTCTCCGCGTTCGGGGTTCAGGCAAGCTGCGGTGGACCCAGGCACCAGGACCCATGCAGGGCCCTGAGACTCAGGTCCCGTCAGGGCAGTGATGGTCCTGTCGGTCGTTGTCCAGATCGTTCGGGGGGACTGCTCAAGCACCCCTCAGATGAGCGGATCGTCGTGCTGCTGGCCCCGTGGACCACGCCTCAACACCGGGTCGCCGGGTGGCCAGGGGGCGCTCAAGCGGGGGCGGGTCAGGTTTTCAACAGCCTCCTGGGACCGTGTGATCCGGCCCTGGCCGGTCCCTTCACTCGTCCGCCGGAGCCGGCAGCCGCCAGTCCCGCAGGGCGGCG
This sequence comes from uncultured cyanobacterium, assembly GCA_903831165.1. Classification (GTDB taxonomy): domain Bacteria; phylum Cyanobacteriota; class Cyanobacteriia; order PCC-6307; family Cyanobiaceae; genus Cyanobium. Next base: position 2,397 of record CAIKWV010000480.1, on the reverse strand, counting down.
ATCAGCACGAACCAGGCCAGGCGCAGGCGGGCTACAGGGCCGCTGCGGGTCGCCAGCTCGGCGTATTGCGCCCGACCGCATTCGGTCTTGATCCAGCGGTGGATGGCAGGCGTGGTCATGGGACTGAGCCTAGGGAGACTCTGGACCGCTGCCGATCAAGACCATGGCGTCCCGGCAGGGCCGTCATGGCAAGGCCGTCCAGGGCAGGGACCTGGGTTTCGGAAACCCCTAGGCCCGGGTTGCCGTGGATGGCCCCTGGTCAGGAGCCAGGGGGCGGACTGCCGACCTCCCCCGCCATGACGGGGGCCTCGGGCCTGCTTCAGGATGAAGCGAAGCGTTGCTCTGTTGTCATGGTGTCCCTGATGCGAATGGCCGGTCTCTCGGCTCTGGTTCTGCTGGCGGCTGCTCCGGCCCAGGCTGCCGTGGTCATCTGCCGTCACCCCGGCGTACCGGTGGGTTGCACGCCGGCCGCCAGGCCCGTCACCCCCGTGGCCGGTCCCGGCGGTCCCGTCGTCAATCCCTCCCCCGGTCTTGGCTACGGCGCCCCTGGCGCAGGGGTGCGGCCGGCGGCGGGTCCCGGGGTGGGAGCGAACTACGGCGGTCCGGCTAACTACCACCCGGCTGCCGGCCCTGGCGTGGGGGCCAACGCCGGTGGTCCGGTCAATCGGCGCGGCTTGCATTGAGATGTCGGCCTGCGGCGGGCGGCGTCAGGCGGGGTCTCAGCTGTTGGCGGGCTGGGTCAGTCTGGATTTGAGCTGATGGCGGGCGGCTCCAGCAACTGGCGCAGCCCCGCCTCGTCCAGCACGGCCACCCCCAGGCTTTCGGCCTTGCTGAGCTTGCTGCCGGCCTCGGCGCCGGCCACCACGTAGCTGGTCTTCTTGCTGACCGAGCCGCTCACCTTGCCGCCGGCCGCCTCAATCAGGGCCTGGGCCTGGCTGCGGCTCCAGGTGGGCAAGGTGCCGGTAAGCACGAAGGTCTGGCCGCTCAGGTGACGGGCGCTGGGCTGGTCGCCGTCGGCAGGATCGGTGGGCTCGCTGGCCAGGCTGAAGCCGAGGGCCTCCAGTTCGCCGACTAGCTCCCGGTTGGCGGGGGTGGCGAACCACTGCTGCAGGCTCTGGGCGATTTCGGCGCCGATGCCGTGGATCGCCGTGATCTGCTCCGGGGTCTCGATCGCGGCGGTGGCCAGCAGGGCGGCGCTGGGGAAGGCCCGGGCCAGGGACTTGGCGTTCACCTCGCCGACATGGTGGATGCCGAGCCCGAACAGCTGGCGCTGCCAGCTCTGGCGGCGGGAGCCCTCCAGGGCGGCCACCAGGTTGGCGGCGGATTTGTCCCCCAGGCGATCGAGGCTGGCCAGCAGGGCCGCATCCAATCGGTACAGGTCGGGGATGCGGCGCACCAGGCCCCGGTCCACCAGCAGTCCGATCAGCTTGCTGCCCAGTCCCTCCACATCCAGGGCCCCCTTGCTGACCCAGTGGCGCAGGGAGCCCCGCAGAATCGCCGGGCAGCTGCTGTTGACGCAGCGGGTGGCCGCCTCGCCCTCCTCGCGCACCAGTTCCGAGCCGCACGCCGGGCAGGTGTGGGGCAGCTCCAGGCGCAGGGCGCCGGCGGGGCGCAGCTCGCTCAGCACCCGCACCACCTCGGGGATGATCTCGCCGGCCTTGCGCACCACGATCGTGTCGCCGGCGTGCAGATCCAGCTCCGCCAGGCGATCGGCGTTGTGCAACGTGGCGCGGCTGACCATGGTGCCCGCCAGGGGCACCGGCTCGAATTCAGCCACCGGCGTCACCACGCCGGTGCGGCCCACCTGCATCACCAGGCGCAGCAGGCGGCTGGGGGCCTCCTCGGCGGCGTACTTGAGCGCGATCGCCCAGCGCGGCGCCTTCTGGGTGAAGCCGGCCTCGTCCTGCAGCCGCAGATCATCCAGTTTCACCACCACGCCGTCGGTGGCGTAGTCGAGCGCCTGGCGCCGCTCCTGCCAGTCGGCAAAAAAGGTTTCCACCGCCGCCAGGTCCGGGCAGAGGGCCGCATTCGGGTTGACGCGGAAGCCCGCCGCCGCCAGCCATTGCAGCACCTGCCACTGGTTGGTCGGGGCGGCGGGGTCGGCACCCGCGGCTGTCCAGCCCTCGGGTAGATGCAGGGTGTAGGCGAAGAAGTCGAGTCGCCGGGCGGCCACCACCTTGGGGTCGAGCTGGCGCAGGGTGCCGGCGCAGGCGTTGCGGGGGTTGGCGAACAGCGCCTCACCGCGGGCCTGGCGCTCGGCGTTGATGGCGGCGAAGGTGGCATCGGGGATCAGGGCCTCGCCGCGCACCTCCACCCAGGCGGGCGGATCCCGCAGCTCCAGCCGCAGCGGCACGCTGGCGATCGTGCGCACGTTGGCGGTGATCTCCTCGCCCTGGT
>CAIKWV010000479.1 GCA_903831165.1 uncultured cyanobacterium | reverse complement strand
GGCCGAGCGCAGTGACGTGCTGGTGTCAGCCGTGATCAGCACCTACCTGCTGACCCACCTGCACCACGTGCTGCAGCGGGCCGAGTACGGCGCCCAGCAGGAGGGCCGCCAGGCCCTGGCCGCCAACTACGCGCAGCTGCGCAAGGTGCTCTGCCTCGATGCCCGCAGCATGGAAGATGCCTCCGCCAGCGGCACCGACGAGAACAGCCGTCCCAGCGCCGCCTGAACAGGCTTCAAGCCCTGGCCGCTGGCCGCATCCGTTCATAAGGTCAGGGGAGTCGATCTGCCGCGATGACCAGCGCCAATGCCGCCTCCAACGCCACATCCAATGCCACATCCAATGCCTCCGAGCTCTACCGGCGCATCAGCGCCGATGGCGAGCTCACCCAGGCCCTGTTCCGGCAAGCGCTGCAGGACCCCAGCGGGGCCCTGGGCCGGATCGTCGAGATCGGCGCCGCCGAGGGTCTGCCGGTGACCGTGGACGAGGTGCGCGATCACCTGGCCAGCGTCGACGACAGCGCCACCCGCCAGTGGCTGATCAAAGCCCGCGGCGGGCTCTGAGGCCGGCGGCAGCAGGGAATGCCGCCGCTCCTGGCGCGGGCCCGGGGCGCCGCCCTGGGCCCAGCTGAAGAACAGCCAGTAGCTGACGATCGCCAGACCCGCCGCCACCACCAAGGCAGCCACCTGTTCAAGGCGCTTGATCATGCCTGCCCCATCCCGCTGGCTATCCGCACTGGTGAGCTGCAGTCTGCCGGACCCGGCCGACAGAGGATGATGCAGCCATTCCGGCCCCCCTCGCTCCCGTGCTGCGCCTTGAACGCATCGGCAAGATCTATCCCACCGGGGAGGTGCTGCGGGATGTCACCTGGGAGGTGAAACCGGGCGATCGCATCGGCCTGGTGGGGGTCAACGGCGCCGGTAAATCCACCCAGATGCGGATCATCGCCGGCCTGGAGGAGCCCAGCAGCGGCCAGGTGGTCAAGCAGGGGGCGCCCCGGATCGTCTACCTGCAGCAAGAGTTCGACGTCGATCCGCGGCGCACGGTGCGGGCCGAACTGTTCCAGGCCTTCGGCGAGGCCGCGGAGGTGCTCAACCGCCAGCAGCAGGTGGAGGAGGCCATGGGCAGCGAGCGGGCCGCCAGCGACGCCGACCATCTCGACACCCTGATCCAGGAGCTGGGCACGCTGCAGAGCCGCTTCGAGGCCCTGCACGGCTACGAGCTCGACGCCCGCATCGACCGGCTGCTGCCGACCCTGGGCTTCACGCCGGAAGGTACCGACCAGCTGGTGGCCGACTACTCCGGTGGCTGGCAGATGCGCATTGCGCTCGGCAAGATCCTGCTGCAGGAGCCGGATCTGCTGCTGCTCGACGAACCGACCAACCACCTGGATGTGGAGACAATCCAGTGGCTGGAGGATTATCTGCGGGGTCAGACCGTGCCGCTGGTGGTGATCAGCCACGACCGGGCCTTCCTCGATCGGGTCTGCAACCAAATTGTTGAAACGGAGCGGGGTGTATCCCGCAGCTATTTGGGCAACTACAGCCAACACCTAGAGCAGAAAGCCTTCGAACGCGAAGCCAGCCAGGCCGCCTTTGAACGTCAACAGAAGGAGCTCTCCACCCAGCAGGCCTACATCGATCGCTTCCGGGCCAGCGCCACCCGCAGCACCCAGGCCAAGAGCCGCGAAAAACTGCTCGATAAGGTAGAGCGCATTGAAGCGCCGGTGGATGCCCTAG
>CAIKWV010000478.1 GCA_903831165.1 uncultured cyanobacterium | reverse complement strand
GCAGGTAGCGGCTGAACACCTCCAGCCGGTCCCGGTAGGGCAGCACCACCATGTCGCGGCGCCCCTGACCACCACCGGCGACATGCCAGGCCGCCGCCAGCAGGGCGGCCGGATTGTGGCGAACCTCGTTGCGGCGGGTCAGCCGGTCCATGGTGCCGGCACCCTCAAGGAAGGCATGCAGATCGGCGCCGACCAGGGCCGCCGGCAACAGCCCCACGGCGCTGGTGATGCTGGTGCGCCCGCCGACCCAGTCGAACATGTCGAAGCGGCGCAACCACTGCTCCGCCTGGGCCTGCTTGTCGAGATGACTGTCGAGCATGGTGACGGCCACAGCCTGGGCTGCCCAGACACCACCGGCGGCTTCCAGTCGCGCGCGGGACTGGGCCATCCCCAGATGGGGTTCCGGGGTGCCGCCGGATTTGCTGACCACGATCACCAGGGTGCGGCGCAGGCGCTCGCCCAGGCCCCCCAGCACGACGCTGATGCCCTGGGGATCGACGTTGTCGATGAAATGGAAGGGCAGACCCACGCCCTGCTTCTGCAAGGCCCGGACCATCAGCAGGGGGCCCAGACCTGAGCCGCCGATGCCGATCCAGAGCACATCGCTGAACGGTTCACCACCGGGGGTGCGGATCTCCCCCGCCAGAACGGCCTGACCGAAGGAGGCGATGCCTTCAACTTCGCGCCGGATGTGGTCGGCGGTGCTGGCATCGGGGGCGAGTTCAGGGGCTCGCAGCCAGTAGTGACCCACCTGGCGCTGCTCATCAGCATTGGCGATCGAACCCGCCTCCAGGGCGGCCATCGCCGCAAAGGCCAGCTCGAAACCGGGTTGGAGTTGGTCGAGCGCAGGCTGGGACAGGGCCATCCGACTGACATCAAGCCAGAAGCCGAGGTCGTCGTCGTACCAGAGAAGGTCGGAAAAGCGGAGCCAGAGATTGGCTGGATCGTGGCCGTCGAACGGCGGAAGCGATGTCATGGCTCCTTTGGACGCCGCACGTGGCCTGGGAACCGTATCCAGTCCGACAGCGTTCCGGCAAGCGGTTGGCGTGCTTCGGGTCAAGCCGGCCACCATGTGTGGGCCAGCGCACAGACCGATCCCGCCAGGGCGGTTGGAACCGGAGGAGATCCTTAAATAAAGGCATCCGTTTGTTGCATCTTCCCTTGATGGGCGGCTCCACGGTCAACAACATCCTTCGCTTTTCCCTGGGCCTGGTCAGTGCTGGTCTGGCTTTGGTGCTGGTGCCGGCCCAGATCCAGCACTGGGGGCGGGCGACCCGCCCGGTGCTGTTCAGTGATCCCGCCCTGATCGGCAGTCTGGCCAGCAATGGAGTCGACCCGAAAGGCCTGATCAACGAGGGGCAACGGCCTGATCCCCTGAGTTTTTCTGAAGCCGAACTGCGCGATCTGAACCGCCGCTTCGGTGTCCATGGCCCCCAGCCCAAGCTGGCCCAGCTGTTCACCGAGGGGCTCGATCAGTTGATGCCGTTGCGGCTGCACACCCTGTCCCGCGTGGAAGAGCTGCGCCCGATCATCCTGGCGGAAAGCCGCCGCCATCACATCAACCCGATGCTGGTGGCGGCGGTGCTGTTCGATGAACTTCAGCACGCCAAACCCGGCGAGGATGCCCCCTTGGTGGCGGAATCCGGCCTGTTCCACACCCACGGCCCGGCCCAGCTGAGTCTGGGCGAGCTACAGAAACAGGGATTGCTGAGCGAAAACGCCACCCCCGAACAGATCAACGAGGCCCGGCTGCATCTGCTCGATCCGGATCGCAATGTGCAGGTTCTGGTGGGTGAGTTTGCCCGTCTGAGCAAGGCCCTCGGCCTGCCCTCCGGCCACCTGCTGATGGCCAGCGGCTCCCCCCGCGACGCCAAGGCGCTGGCGACCCTGGCCTATCTGCACAACGGCAAGCTCGATTACCCCGGGCGGATCCTGCGCTACATGCAGGATGCCGAGCTCCATGGGCTGATCTACGGCACCCGCACCTCCCCCACCAGTCCGTTGATCTGAGGGGCTGAGCCCGCTGCAGCCAGGCCTGAGGCCGATCAACCCCAGCCCTGTCGCCCGAGGCGGTTCAGCGCCGTTGACTCGGCTTCAGCAGCTCACGCCGAGGGCCACCAAACGCTGCTCCAGTTCATTCCAGTTGAAGCTGCGGGGATCGGAGCGTTCACCGCCGAGGTCCACATGGCGATGGGTGGTGATGTTGCTAGCCGGGATCTGGAAGCGACGCATCCAGTCCGCCAGCACCAGGGCCGTGGCGTCGTATTGGGCCCGGGTGTAACCGCTGTGCCCTTCCGCCTGATTTTCGCCGTCGATCGGGGTTTCCAGGCTGAGGTGGAGGGCGAAGTTGTTGATCGAACCACCGACCTTGGGATTGGTGACCACCCAGAGGCCGTTGAAGGCCGAGTTGCCTGCACCGAAGGCCCGCTTCACCGGGTCCACCACCTGAACGATCTGGCCCTGCTGACCGATCAGGGTGTGATAACTGACCTGGTCGTCGTCGTTGGCATGGGGGGTGATGAAGGTGTTGATCGCCGAGTCGAGCCCATAGACGGTTTCGTGCAGGACGATCACCCGCGGCGTGGGATCGACCCGATTGCCGAACACATCCCGCCGGTAGCGATCGCCATAGTTGCTCGGGTCCGTGGGAATGCGGCGAATCTGATTGGCCAGCGCCCGGCTTTCCTGGCTGAGGCGCTCACGCAGGGCAGCATCGACCCTGGGGCAGACCGGCTTGGCCGCCGCGCTGGCCAGGGGCGAGGTCCAGTTGAGGGGTGTCGGTGGCTTCGGGGAGACCTGGGGACGGGACGTCGTGCTCGGTGCCTGGCGCACCTCCTCGAGCAGATCCAGCAGGGAGGGGTTACTGCCATCGGTGCTGGCGGTGGCCAGCAGATCACGGGCCAACCAGGCCAGCCCGCCCAGGGTGAGCAGGGAAGCCCCCGCCACGGAGGTCAACAGGGTGCGCGTGCGGGCGTTCATGGCTGCAGCCGGGCCCAGCGGCTGCGGCGGGCGCCGCAGTCCGCTGCGGCTTCCGGATCAATCTGCAGGCTCCAGCTCTGCGGCCGGGGCAGCTCGGCCTGCAGCCGCCGCTCCTGCAGCCGCTGGTGGCGAGCGGTGAGCAGGCACAGCTGCGGTGGTTGCTGACCCGGGCGGCGGGTGAGCGCGGGTAGGGACTCCACGTTGGTGAGGCGATGGCCATCGATGGCGATCAGTTCATCGCCCACCTCCAGCCCGGCCTGCTGGGCCGGGCTGTGGCGCTCGACCCGACGCAGGCGCAGGCAGCCGCGATCCGCCTGCTCCAGCTGCAGGCCGGTGAACCAGGTCTCGGAAGGTTCAGCAATGACATGCAAACCGAGATCCGCCAGATACTTCTCAATCGGAGGATCTTCGGTGCTCTCCAGCCAGAGCGGTAACAAAGTGGACAGATCGGCGGCGTGGCTCGCGAACGCTTCGATCAGATCCTGCTGGCTGTAGCCGCGACCGTGGCGGCCGAAACGGCTCCAGAGCTGCTGCAGCACGGCCCCCAGCCAGGAGCCGTGGCGGCGCAGGTGCAGATCCAGAACCAGGGCCAGCATGGCGCCCTTGAGGTAATAACTGATCTGGTTATCGGTGGAATGGGCATCCTGGCGATAGAGCTTCACCCAGGCCTCCTGGCTGCTGTGAACCAGGCTCTGAATGTGGCGCCCCGGTGTCAGCAGGTAGCGGCTGAGATCGGCGCCGAGATCGTCCAGCAGATCCTGTTCGCTGCCCAGGCCGGCGGCCAGCGGCAGGAATTGATCCAGATAGCTGGTCACCCCTTCGGCGAACCACAGGCTCGGCACCACGCTGGGCCGGTCGTAGTCGATGGGGCTCAGCTGGCAGGGCCGCAGTCGCCTGACGTTCCATTGGTGCAGATATTCATGGCCCACCAGCTGCAACAGCTTGCGGCGCCCTTCCGGCCGGGCCAGGCCCTGCCGGCCATAGAGCAGCACACTGCTGGCGTCGTGCTCGAGTCCGCCATAGCCCTGATCGATCAGGTGCAGGAGGAACAGGTAATGCTCTGCCGCCGGCGCCGCTTCGCCCATCAGCCGGCAGCACTGCTCGCAGACCGCCGTCACATCGGCCAGCCAGCGCCCGTCCTGGGCTGGCAGATCGTCCCCCCAGGTGACCCAGCGATGGGGCACGCCGAACACCGTGAAGCTATGGCAGGGATGGGGACCGGCCTCCACCGGGCTGTCGACCAGCTGGTCGTAGTCACGGGCGAGCCAGCGGCCGTCCGCTTCCGGCGGCAGGGGCACGAACGGCTGCCAGTGCGGGGGCAGCACCAGGTCGAGCTGATGCGGCGACCAGCGCTCCCCCTGCACCTGCAACACCACCGCCGCCAGGGCCAGGAAGCCGTGGTCACCATTGAGATGGCAGGTGCGCACGGTCAGTTCGGTGGCCAGGATCGCGTAGCTGATCGTGATCGGCTCCGCTGCGGCGACCGACGCCTCGACAGCAGGAGCGTCAGCGGCTCCAGGCTCTGCGGCAACTGGTTCAGCCCCGGCGGCTTCAGGCCGATCCGGAGCAAGCTCCAGGGGCACCCGCCACTGGGCCGGTCCCAGCCGCTCCAGGGGCAACTCACGATGGCCTTGACAGACCCGCAGCCGCTCGAGATGGCGGACGTAATCGCGAATCAGATAGGACCCTGGCGTCCAGGCCGGCAGGCTCAGCAGCAGCGGCCCCAGGCGGGGCTGCACACGGATCTGCACCTCCACCAGCTGGCTGCTGGGGTCAGAAAGGTCGAGCCGGACCTCAGGCACCGAATTCGATCAGGGCTTGGTGAGTGGTCGCTTCCCGCAGGGCTGAACGGGCGGCATAAGCCCGGGTCAGCTGGCCCAGAAACGCCTGCAGATCGCGGCAGTGGCTCAGGCGCTGCAGATCGCCAACCAGGGCCAAAGAACCATCGCCGGCCCGGCTCCAGCCGATCGCCTGTCCAGCGGCCAGCTGCACCGATACCAGCACGGGCAAGGATTCACCGGCAAAGCCCTCGATCACCCCATCGCGTTCGGGGTTGAACCCGAGCGATTGGAGGGTGTCGCAGAGGCAGGCGACATCCCGGAGGACGGTTGGCAGGAT
>CAIKWV010000477.1 GCA_903831165.1 uncultured cyanobacterium | reverse complement strand
GATCTCCTGGCGGGGTTATTGGCAGGAATTGATCGAGACCATCGTCTGGGCTCACCAGCGCACGCCGCTGGCCAACCTGGTCGGCTGGCGCGACAAGCCCGTCGCTCTCTCGATCGTTCAGGCCCGGGTGGTCGGTCTGGCTCACTTCACTGTGGGCTTCATCCTCACCTACGCCGCCTTCCTGATCGCCTCCACTTCAGGCAAGTTCGGCTGATCCCGAATCCCGGCCTGTCTCCACGAGGGACGCACTGCCCCCGGCTCTGGCCGGGGGCTTTTGTGTGGCTGGATGTCGTTTGCGGCAGCGCGGCCTTGGGCTTCAGCTCTCCGGATACCAAACCAGCTCCCGTCCGCTCCGAGTCGAAGGGGCCGCCGGGCAGGACTTCCGGGACGCAGCGCAGCGTGGATGCCGTTCCACGGCTCCCCCTGTGGATGGATCCTGGTCATCCGATCCGCCCTGGAAGACAGGCCTGCGATGCCATCACGTTGGTTTTCGCCCAGAACGAGGATCCCCCGGGGGCTGCTGGCAGCCTCCGGGGGAATGACAGGACCAGGTTTGCCCCGAGGGCTCAGGCTGCGACGCGCCGGGGTGGATCCTCAGCTACGGAAAGGCTGTGACAGGTCAGCCTTGGCGGCCGGCCTCCGCCAGCATGCGGCGGATCTCACTGCAGAGTTCGGCCAGTACCGAGCGGGGGCTCACGGCGTCGAGCAGCTCGAGGATGGCGTGGACCTCGACCAGAGTGATCGCCCGGTTGCCGGTGACCGCCTCGAAGTTGGCTTTGACCACATGGTCGACGATCTCCTGTTCTCCGGCCTTGCGGGCTACAAGATCGGCCACGTAGGGATTGGAGCGGGCGGCCTGGATCAGAGCCTTGTTCAGCAGGTCGTAGGAAATCTCGCCCTTCTTGTTGGTGTACGCCTTCACGATCGCTTGGTAGTCGGCGCCCTTCACCGTGGCTAGCTCTGCCTCCGGGGCCTCCTCGGCTTCAAGGATGGTGCTCTGCGCACCAACGTCGGTGGAGCCTGCGTCCGCCACCGCCAGCGCCGCAGGTGAACGGACAGGACCACGGCTGGAATAGGGCAGACCGGAGGTGAGCTCCAGAGCCTCGCGGAAGGCCTCGATCGGATAGAGGTCTGCCGGCACGTTGGCGGCAGGATCGGGTTCGCCGCTCTGATGGTTGAGCAGCGCCAAGCCGGGTTGGGCGCAGTCGTGGCGCAGGATCACCACCCCCGACTGTCCGCCGCGCAACTTCTGGCGATAGGCCACGGCCTCCAGGGCGGAGAGTTCGACAAGGCGGGTGCGGATGACCATGGATCAGGAAGGATTCCGCTCCAAAGATAGTCAGAGCCAGGGAATCAGCCTATGGCAAGTCCAAGTGCCGCAGGACTTTCAGGTTGCGCAGCGTAGGAAGCATCTGCAGCCCTGTGCAACATCGGATCACTGGCTCTCGCTACATCGCCAAGTCGATCTCTGGAGTTGCCGCATGGCTCAGGAGGTGCGTCATCCTTGCCATGGATCCCTCTGCCGGCCCCAGCAAAAGACCCCGACTCCAGTGGAGTCAGGGCCTGAATGGAATCGGTTTGTTGTTCAGAAGCCTGAGGGCTCAGGCGACCCGGTCAGTTGACGCTCCAGACGCCACCGGCGATGTTCACCAGCGGGGAGACCAGGGCGGTGCTGCACAGGAACCAGGCGAAGGCGGCGCCGCCGCAGCCGCCCAGCCAGAAACCGCTGGCGAATTCAGCCCAGCCGGCCTTGGTGAACAGATCGGCGGGGGGATTGTCGATCGTGGCGTCCGGGGGCTGGACGTTGGGGCCGTTGCCCGCCGTGCCGTAGATCGAGAGGCAGACCGTGAGGATCGACACCAGGCCGATGGTGGCCAGCAGGCCGGCGGTGCTGGAGTACTCGGTGGCCCGTAGGGGACCGGTGATCGCGAAGGGGCCGTAGAGGAAGAAGCCATGGGCCATGCCGACTTCCAGTCCCCGCCGGTTGGGCGAGAGGGAGGGCCGGTAGGCG
>CAIKWV010000476.1 GCA_903831165.1 uncultured cyanobacterium | reverse complement strand
GTGCGGCCGTGGTGGCAGCAGGGCTCCAGCGTCACCACCAGGGTGCCGCCGCGGGCCCGCTCCCCCGCCTGGGCCAGGGCGCCCACCTCGGCATGGGCTTCACCGGCGCGGGCGTGGTAGCCCTCACCCACCAGCTGGCCGCCGGAATCCAGCACCACGGCGCCCACCAGGGGATTGGGGCTGGTGCGCCCGGCTCCCAGGGCCGCCAGCTGCAAAGCGCGGCGCATCCAGGGGAGCCAGGGGGAGCAGGCGGCAGGCATCAGGCCCAGGGGAAAGGACAAGCCAGGCGCGATGGCCTCAGCGGGCGCGCAGCCCGCCAACCATGGGTCGCAGGCGATCCTCCTGGCAAGCGCTGCCGGCGGCTTGCTGGTGGGTCAGGCCTGACGGGCCGGACATCAGGCGGGTGCGAATGAGGCTCAGCAGGCCGCGGGAGACAGGTGGTGGCACTAACGAACTGTTGAATCTCGCTACGGTGAATCGTGCTGGAATTGCTGGCGCTCCTGCCCCGGGGGCTCACCACCTTCCTGTTCGCCCTGGCGGCCCTGCTTCGCTTCTACGGCCATGACCCAGCTGCCCGATCTACCCGCTTCGAGGACACCCTGCTGGGTTGGAGCCTCGCCGCCTTTGTCCTGGCGTCAGCGGCTCTCCTGGCTGATCTCGGCGTTGAGTGGCACCGTCGAGCTCGAGCTCGAGATCGCCGGGCTACACGAAAAATGGAAGCGGGAAGACGAGCAGAACAGGATCGAAGACGAGCAGCAGCAAATCGAAGACGAGCAACAGCGTCTCGAAGACGAACAGCAGAAAATCGAAGACGAAACGTGGAGGCTCGAAGACGAGCGGAGGAAGATCGAAGACGAGACTTGGAAGCTCGAAGACGAGCGGAGGAAGATCGAAGACGAACGCTGGAAGAAGTTCGACGAGCGACTCAAGGAGTTCGACTCCAAATACGCTGCGCCGCCCGATCCTTCGCCTTCCAACTCAACGACACCGCCACCAACCGAGCCGGACTGAACGACTGTCTCGCTCTACTGCGCGAATACGGCGGACTCGACTGAAGACCTGATCAGGCTGCAGCCCGTCAGGATCTCATTGACTGAGAGGACTCTCAGGTCGAGGGCTCATCCGGCAGACTCCGCCATTCCGCCACCACATAGGGCGGCACCGGCAGCTCCACGAACACCCCCGGCAGCTCCAGACGTAGCGGTCGGTTCAGGCGCAGATCGGCCAGCAGCGGCGTCAGGTCGAACTCGGCGGCGGCGGCCCGGTTATCGCTGGCGAGCTTGGGGCTGGCCAGGGTGATGTCCTCCAGGCGCCACTGGCGCCGCCCGGCGCGCACCTGCAGGGACGTCGGGTGATCGAGCCGCACCCGCCCTGGATAACTGACAATCCGCAGCACCACCGGGGCGTCCGGCCCGGCCGGACCGGGGCGGTAGGCCACCACCTGCCAGCTCTGGTAGTCGAGGTCGCGCAGGCTCTCGAGGCTGCGCACCAGGCCGGTGCCAGTCTCGTCCGGGCTGGCCTGGATCTGGGCCAGGGCTCCGGCGGGGAAGCCCAGCAGGAGCAGCAGGGTGAGCAGCAAGGCCACCAGGCTGGTAGGACGCGGCTGGCTCATGCTGCGGCCCCCAGTTCGCGTTCGGCAGCCGGTGGGCGTTCGGCACCGGGTATCGGCTGCCAATCGGTGTGGGTGGCCCACAGGGCCCAGATCGCCATCGCCCGCAGGTAATGGCAAGCGCGGAAGGTGTTGACGGCCGTGATCGCCTCGGGGGTGCGGAACTGAAGCCCCCCCGTGTACACCTGTTGCACCACGGCGCCGGTGATCGCCAGGGCGGTGCCGGTCTCGCCCATCAGCCGGTAGTAGGCGGCCAGGCCGAAGTTGATGCCGGTCCACACCTCCAGGGGGTGGGTGCCGTTGGGATCAAGCGGCGTGCCATCGCGGCGCAGGCCGTTGGCGACGCCAAGTTTTCCGCCCT
>CAIKWV010000475.1 GCA_903831165.1 uncultured cyanobacterium | reverse complement strand
TTCATCACAATCATCGGCCAGCTCTATGTGGCGGTGCTGATTGCCCTGGTGCTGGGTCGCTTCCATCGCAGACCCCAGCTGTAAAGCCAAGGGTTCAGAGGCCAGCCGGAACGGGACTCAGAGCAGGGTGTTGAACAGATCGGCGATCAGCAGGTTGTCCAGCGAGAACAGCCCGCCACCGGAGGTCATCAGCACCAGGCACATCACCACGTACATGGCGGCCTTCCCCCAGCTGGGAGGTTCGCCGACGCCCATCGGGCCGGCGTAATCGCCGTCAGGAATCTGGAACGGATCCGGAGCGATGAACGGGAAGCCGGAGCTGATCTCCAGCACCATCGCGTAGGCCATCGACACCAGGATCGCCAGGGCCGCCAGGGGGGTGAGCAGGCCCGGGATCAGGGCGATGCCGGCACCCCACATCGAGGCGGCCGACAGGAAACAGAGCCACTCCGGCGTCTTCATCGCCGTGGACCAGGTCTTGAGGTTGCGCAGCTTGGGCCAGCCGTGACGAATGAAGGCCACCCCCACGAACAGGCGCAGCACCAGCAGAGCAACGCTCGCCGCCAGGGAAGGCCCCGTGGGCACAAGCAGGGTGACGATCTCGAGATCCATCGGTGCGCAAAACGGCGTGGGACTTGCCGGCCCAACGATGGCCGCATTACCGATCCGCGCATCCCGCTGTCGGCAAGCCCGGAGATGGGGGGCGGATGCCTCCCGGCAAGACGGCATCAACCCCGACGAAACAGCCACCGCCGATCCACCACCAGCACCCTGGCCGACCCGCGCCCATCAGCGTCCGCCACGCTCAGGGCCTCCGCTCACCACCGTTCCCCTCTACGAAGACGAGCGCCCTCATTGCGGGCCTGGCCCGGGGGGGGCACCGTCGCTGGCAACCCTTCGCTCCCAACCCGGTCGCTGGCAGGGCTAACCAGTACGAGCCAGCAGATCCCACCCCACTGTCGCCCTTGCCCGCAGCCACCCGGACCGGTGCCCCCGGACGCACCAACAGCAGCCATACGGGCCAGGGGCGCGGGCGAAACCCCGGATGGTGGCCATCATTCGGGGAAAGGGCCAGCCGCCCCATCCCCCCGAGCCGACGCCATGACCTCAAGCCCCGACGCCCTGCCGTCCACGGGAAGCAGTGCGCCCCTTGGGGCCACCGCCAGCGAGGGGGGTGTCAACTTCAGCCTCTATGCCCGCAGGGCCACGGCGGTGGAGCTGTGCCTGTTCAACGGTGTCGGCGATGCCGTGCCGAGCCACCGCGTCGTGCTCGATCCCGACCGGCAGCGCACCGGTGACTACTGGCATTGCTGGGTGGAGGGCATCGGTCCGGGCCAGCACTACGGCTGGCGGGTGGAAGGCCCCCAGCAGCCCCAGCTGGGCCTGCGCTTCGATCCGGCCAACCTGCTGCTCGATCCCCATGGCCTGGCCGTGGCGATGCCACCGGGCTACGGCCGCGCCCCGGGCCGCAGCAGCGCCGGCGACTGGGGCACGGCGATGAAGAGTGTGGTGGCCGATCCTCTCGCCTACGACTGGGAGGGGGATACTCCTCTGCGCCGGCCCGCACGCGAAAGCGTGATCTACGAGCTGCATGTGCGCGGCTTCACCGCCCATCCCAGCGCCGCTGTGCCGGCGGAGCAGGCCGGCACCTACCGGGGCCTGATCAGCAAGATCCCCTACCTGCAGGATCTGGGCATCACGGCGGTGGAGCTGCTGCCGGTGTTCGCCTTCGATCCCCTGGCGGCCCCCAGCGGCCATCGCAACTACTGGGGCTATCAGCCGGTGTCGTTCT
>CAIKWV010000474.1 GCA_903831165.1 uncultured cyanobacterium | reverse complement strand
GTTGCCCTGGCGATTCCCCTGGGTGGGGTCGAGGCATTCCCATAACAACTTCAGCAGGTCACTGAAATCGACACGCTGCCGGTCCCACACGACCCGAACGACTTCGGCGTGGCCGCTGCGGCCGCTGCAGACCTGGTCATAGCTGGGATCCTGAATTGAACCGCCGGCGTAGCCCACGGCGGTGGTCACCACCCCCGGCAGGCGCCAGAAGCCCTTTTCGGCCCCCCAGAAACAACCACAGGCGAACAGGGCCTCCTGTTGCCCGGCGGCTGGAGGCGCGGTGATCGGACTGCCGAGGACGACGTGACTCACCCCCTGGAGTTGCTGGCCGATCGAACCGGAGTTGGCGGCAGCGTTGTTGTTGAACAGGCCGAACAAAATAGGAATGCTCTTCAGGCCTGGAGCCTAAACAGTCTGCTGCTGGTCTGCGTCAGGCACCAGGGCGATGTGGTTCAGCAGGGTGGTGGTGAAGGCGAACAGCAGGAACGGCAGCGACAGCACCAGGATCAAGCCCACGCCGACCAGAGCGAAGATCGGTTTGCTGGCTCCCATCAGGGCCAGGCCGGAGGCAAGGCTGGCGAAGATCACACCCATCCAGATCATGATCTGGCCGTAGATGTCCCCGAAGCTCAGAGTGCAGCGGATGTTGTAGGCCCTGTTGGGATCCATGGGTGACGCACGACCTGCCGATGTCACTCACGTAAGCTCCCCGACCCGCGTTTGGGGGCCAAGCCTCAACAACTGTTCAGATCAGGCTGCCCTCAAGACTTTCGTTGCCGCCCGCCCCAGAGGCTCCGTTCTGTCCAATCCAGTTCGCTCCTGCCTGCTTCAGTTGTTGTCGGTCCAGTGCAGTTCTGGTTGGTTCAGCGCAGATCAGGGGATCGAGTTCCACACGACGTCCACGGCCTTGCCCGCCCAACGCCCGCGGGCATCCCATCGGTGACCGAGGCGTCGGTGCCTTCCTTTCGGGTTCCCTGCACAGCGGCTTCCTGATCGGATGTCGCGTCCTTTTGGCGTGGAAGCAGCTTAAGGATCAGCACCGGGTGAGGAGCGCTCCGCCGCACAGCAACGATCAGGCATCTGAACCTGTCGGCAGGTGCGCCTGTCTGCAGTCGGGGGTGATGGGCGCCTCAATGGCGGACGCCCCCTAGACCGCCTGCAGCCGCTCGCTGGCCTGTTCCCGCTCCCACAGACGGCGGTAGGTGCCCGGCTCCTGCACCAGTTGCAGATGGTGTCCCTGTTGCACCAGTCGGCCCTCCTCGAGCACCAGGATGCGATCACAGGCGGCGGCGGCCGAGAGCTGGTGGCTGATCATCAGCACCGTCCGCTGTTGCTGCTGACGGATCGAGCGCAGGATTTCGGCCGCCGTGGTGTTGTCGACGCTGGCCAGGGCATCATCGAGGACCAACAACGGCGCCTCCAGCAGCAGGGCGCGCCCGAGGGCCGTGCGCTGGCGCTGGCCGCCGCTGAGGGTGATGCCCCGCTCGCCCACCAGGGTGTCGTAGCCATCGGGGAAACCCTTGATGTCCCCCTCCAGCCGCGCCTGGCGGGCCGCCGTCTCCACCCGCTCCAGCGACGCCTCCGGGGCGCCGTAACGCAGGTTGTCGGCCAGGCTGGCGGTGAACAGAAACCCCTCCTGGGGCACCAGCGCCACCTCCCGCCGCAGGTCGGCCAGATCCAGGGCGCGGACATCGACGCCATCGAGGAACAGACTGGCGGCAGGCACCTCCACCATCCGGCCCAGGGCCCGCGCCAGGGTGGTCTTGCCGCAGCCCACGGGGCCCACCACCGCCACCAGCTCACCGGGCTGGATCTCAAAGTTGAGATCC
>CAIKWV010000473.1 GCA_903831165.1 uncultured cyanobacterium | reverse complement strand
GATCCGTCATCACCTCCTGATAGCCGGTCATGCCCGTGTTGAACACCACCTCGCCGACCACCGTGCCCCGGGCGCCGAAGGCCAGACCACGCAGCAGCGTGCCATCGGCGAGCACCAACACCGCCGGCGCCGTCGACGGGCCCTCGCCCGGCTCGCCTGTGACTGGTTGCTGCGAGCTGGTGGGCGCAGGCCCGACGGCGACGGAAGACTGGGACACGGCCGGGCGCTCAACTGGAGCGATCATCCCGCAGCAGGGGAGGCCAGGGCCTCCCGCAGGGCCTGCACCCGCTGCCAAGGACGACCGCTGCGCAGGCAGTCCCTGGCCTGGGGCAGGGCCTCGGCCACGGTGGCGGCCAGGCCGGTGCTCCAGAGCACCAGGGCGGTGTTCAGGGCCACCACATCGCTGCGGGCCGGATCGCCCTCACCCTGCAGCACCGCCTCCAGCAACTGCCGGTTGCGCTCCAGATCACCGCCGGCGATCGCCTCCATCGGCGCCTGCTGCAGGCCCAGGGCCAGGGGATCGAGCCACTCGCTGCGCAGCTGACCGTTCTCCAGCAGCCGCATTTCGCTGGGACCGGAGAGGGTGGCCTCGTCGAGGCCGCCATGGCCATGGACGACGATCGCCCGGCTCTGGCCCAGGCGGCGCAGGGCCTCCGCCATCGGATCGAGCAGATCGGCGCGGGCCACCCCCAGCACCTGGCAATCGGGCCGGAGCGGGTTGACCAGGGGTCCCAGCAGGTTGAAGACGGTGCGCACCCCCAGGGAGCGGCGCAGGGGCACCAGACCAATCAGGGCCGGATGCCAGCCCGGGGCGAACAAAAAGGTGACGCCAGCCTTCGGCAGGGCGGCGATCACCCGTTCCGGGGGGGCCTGCAGATCCAGGCCCAGGGCTTCAAGCACATCGGCGGACCCGACCCGACCACTGGCGCTGCGGTTGCCATGTTTGGCGACGTGGGCGCCGCAGGCGGCGGCGGTGAAGGCCACGGCCGTGGAGATGTTGAAACTGTCGACGCCGGCACCGCCGGTGCCACAGGTATCGACCAGATGCAGGGCGGGCCGGGGAGCGGGCAGGGGGCAGTGCTCCCGCAGCACCTGGGCCATGGCGGCCAACTCCTCGCCACTGAGTCCTTTGCAGCGCAGGGCCGCCAGCAGGGCACCGGTGAGCACGGGTTCGATCCGTTCGCCGATCCAGCCCCGCATCAGCTGATCGGCCTGCTCACCACGGAGATCGCGGCCCTCGATCAGCTGCTCCAGGAGCTGGGAGAACGTCTTGGCGTCAACCATTGCAGCCGCATTTGCTGGACTGACGCTATGTGATGAGACCGCGCAAGCAACGGCTCAAACGGGAGCTACCGGCGCATGTTCAGGCCAGGATTGGGCGCCGCCCGGAGTGCTGGCGGCCGTGGTGGCCGAACGACCCAAAAAAAAGCCCGGGTGCAAGCGCACGCCGGGCCGGGTGATGGGGACAGTTCCACTATCACCCGAAGAGGGCCGATCTGGCGACTGCTGCCGGCACGATCGAACCCGACGGCGCCCTGTCCGGGCCCCATGGACGTCCTGTCGGTGTTGGGGGATACGAAGCCGCTCAGGGGGAGTCGGCATCGGCGGTGTCGAATCCCGAGCCCACCGCCTCAGCCGCCGGAGCGGGCCCGGGCCGGAAGCCGGCGGCCCAGATGGCGCGGGTGCGTTCATGCAGCCCTTCGCGGTCGAGACCCCAGAGCCGCAGGACCCGCTCCAGATCCTCCCGGAGATCGTTGGCACCCGGAAAGCCCTCGTAGCGCATCAGCAGCCTTGCGGCATCCACCAGGTGGGCCTCAGCCGGTGGATCGGCGGCCAGCAGGCGATCGACGCTGTCGCGGTCACTGGCGTAGAGGGGGTGGCTCTGCTCATCCATGGCAACGGGGATCAAAGTGAAAAAGGGCCGGAGCCGAAGCCGATCCTTGCGCGAGCGGCCCAAGAGCGGCGAGGCCCGCCGTTGATGGCCGAAGTCCCGCAACTGGAATCAGCCGGGCCCCAGACCTGGTCCAGCCCAAGGCGATGGTTGGTGGTGCGGCAGACCTTGCCTGAATCCAGCCGTTCAGCGCCCACCCCGATCCTGAACCGGCTGTCCAACGGGCGGAACGGCCGGTCCTCGACGGTCGTGGACATCCCAACCGTCTGCGTAGGTTGGGCCTATTGATGGCCGGATCACCAGCATGAGCGCGATCAAGCTCGGCCTGATCGTCAGGTACCTGCGCCCTTACCGCCGCACCCTGATCCTCGGGGCGGTGGCCCTGCTGGTGGTGAACCTGCTGGGGGTGGCCATCCCCCTGCAGGTCCGCAACATCGTCAACGACCTGCACCAGGGTTTCACCCTTAATGCCGTGCTGCGCCAGTCGGCGCTGATCGTGGTGATGGCCACCACCATGGGCCTGTTCCGGCTCTGGTCTCGGATGCTGGTGTTCGGGGTGGGCCGCCAGGTGGAGGCGAGCCTCAAGCAGCAGATCTTCGATCACGTGCTCACCCAGGAGCCGGGCTGGGTGCAGACCACCGGCAGCGGCGAGG
>CAIKWV010000472.1 GCA_903831165.1 uncultured cyanobacterium | reverse complement strand
GTACCACTGGCCTAGCCTGCCCAAGGCGCCGGCCGATGCCCGCCCCATCCCCCTGCCCCGCAGCCGTGACCTCCAGCCCCGATGCCAAAGCGCGACGCGACGGCCGCACGGCCACCGCGCAACGTCCCGTCCACTTCCAGTGGGATCCGATGGGCTTCGCCCTCAGTTCGGTGCTGGTGTCCACCGGAGCGACGCGGGTGCTCTGCAGTGTCTGCCTGCAGGAGGAGGTGCCCCGCTGGCGACGGGGCAGCGGCAGCGGCTGGCTCAGCGCCGAATACCGCCTGCTGCCAGCCTCCACCCCCAGCCGCCAGTCCCGCGAACTGATGAAACTCTCAGGGCGCACCCAGGAAATCCAGCGGCTGATCGGCCGCAGCCTGCGGGCCGCCCTCGATCTCGAGGCCCTGGGGGAGCGCACCCTGCTGGTCGACTGTGATGTGCTGCAGGCCGATGCCGGCACCCGCACGGCCTCGATCACCGGCGCCTGGGTGGCCCTGGCCGCGGCGATCGAGCGGCTGCAGCGCCAGCAGCGGCTCAGCGGCCCAGCGTTGAAGCAGCAGGTGGCGGCGATCTCGGTGGGCCTGGTGGACGGCGCCGCGCTGCTGGATCTCGACTACAGCGAGGACAGCCGGGCCGAAGTGGACCTGAACGTGGTCATGGACGACCAGCTGCGGCTGCTGGAAATCCAGGGCACCGCCGAAGGCGCTCCGTTCAGCCGCAACCAGCTGGAGGTCCTGCTGGATCTGGCCGATGGCGGCATCCGCAGCCTGCAGCAGGCCCAACGTCAGGCTCTGGCCATGGCACCAGCCACCTCCCCGAGCGACACGACGCCGCAGCCTCTGCCGGGCGGCGCCGGCTGACACGCCAAATTGTGCCGCGACAAACAGTGTGGATTGCTACAAGCTAGGGAGCAACCGCTCCGTAGCTTCCAACTCAACTCGGCAGCCCTCATGGTCGGCGCCACACGCGGATTCAGCCGTTACACCAGCACCCCGTCGACGGGAGCCCCTGGGACCGTTGCGGCCATGGGCAATGCCGCCGTGGCCGGTCCCACCTTGATAGAGGTGATCCGGGGTCTGGCGGGCAGCAATGTCGAGACCATTGAACGGGGCAAGACCATCTTCTTCCCGGGGGACCCGGCCGAGCGGGTCTATCTGCTGCGCCGAGGCGCGGTGCGTCTGTCCCGTGTCTACGAATCGGGGGAAGAAATCACCGTGGCCCTGCTGCGCGAGAACAGCCTGTTCGGCGTGCTCTCCCTGCTCACCGGCCAGCGCTCGGATCGCTTTTATCACGCCATCGCCTTCACCCGGGTCGAGATGGTCACCGCCCCGGCCACCTCAGTGCGACGGGCGATTGAACAGGACGCCAGCGTGGGCCTGCTGCTGCTGCAGGGCCTCTCCTCGCGCATCCTGCAGACGGAGACCATGATCGAAACCCTCACCCACCGGGACATGTCCTCGCGGCTGGTGAGCTTTCTGCTGGTGCTGTGCCGCGACTTCGGCGTGCCCAACAGCGATGGAATCACCATTGATCTGCGCCTCTCCCACCAGGCGATCGCCGAGGCGATCGGCTCCACCCGCGTCACGATCACCCGCCTGTTGGGCGACCTGCGCAACGAAGGCCTGGTGCAGATCGACCGCAAGAAAATCACGGTCTTCGATCCCATTGCCCTGGCCAAGCGCTTCAGCTGAGTTCAACTTGGCGAGCCGCACCCCCGCCCCCCGAAACGGCGCCACCAAGTCGATACTGGGGTGTTGCCGGAGCGTGGTGTGTCGGCCTGGTTGCTGATCCTGAGCTTGCTCCTACTGGGGGGCGTGCTTTCTACCCTCGGCGACCGCCTTGGCACCCGGGTGGGCAAGGCGAGGCTCAGCCTGTTCGGGCTCAGGCCCAAGAACACCGCCGTGGTGATCACCGCCCTGACCGGCGCCCTGATCAGTGCGATCTCGCTGGGACTGATGCTGCTGGTGAGCGAGCGACTGCGGGTCGGTCTGTTCGAACTCGACCAGATCCAGGCCCGTCTGCGGGACAGCCGCAGCGCCCTGCGCCAGAGCCAGACCGATCTGGACCGCAGCCGCGGCGAACTCAGCCGGGCGGAGCTGGGCCGGACCCAGGCGATCAGCGGCCGCCAGCGGGCCCTCGACTGCCATCACAAGGCGGAGGCCCAGCTCAATGCCGCCCAGACCCGAATCGCGGCGCTGCGGCATGAACTCCAACCCCTGCAGCAGCAGCGAACCCGACTGGAGGCCGAACGCCTGCGACTGACGCGGGAAGTCAAGGGCCGGGATGCGGACATCCGCCGCACCGAAGACGAACTTGCCGGTGTGCGCCAGCGGATCGCCGCCGGTGAGAAGGAACTGAAGG
The DNA here is from genome assembly GCA_903831165.1 of uncultured cyanobacterium. GTDB lineage: Bacteria > Cyanobacteriota > Cyanobacteriia > PCC-6307 > Cyanobiaceae > Cyanobium. The sequence continues at coordinate 2,225 of CAIKWV010000472.1, read as the reverse complement.
GACTGGAAGGCAATGTCATCGCCCTGCGCCGTGGCGATGTGGTGATCGCCAGCGGCCAGCCCCTGGCCACCGCCAAGGTGAAACTGGACAAGTCCAGCCAGGCGCAGACGGTGATCGATGCCCTGCTGCAGCAGGCCAACCTGGCGGCCTTCCAGAGACTGCTGCCCGACCAGAAGCCCGATCGCCAGATCCTGCTGGTGCCCCGCAATGACATCGAACGGCTCAAGACCCTGCTGGCCAAGCCCGGCACCTGGGTGGTGAGCATCCGCTCGGCGGCGAATGTGCTGCGCGGCGAGCAACGGGTGCTGGCCTTCCCGGATCTGCGGCCCAACCGCCCGGTGGTGCGCAAGGGCGAAGTGCTGTCCCGCACCACCCTGGACGGCGACGAACGCGCCGCTGAAGTGGTGCGCAGCCGGCTGAACCTGCTGCTAGCCGCCGCCTTCGCCCGAGCCCAGCGCCAGGGCACCCTGGTGGACGGCCTGCAATTTGACGTCAACAGCTTCAACGACCTGGGCCACGCCCTGGCCGATCGCCCCGCGGGTCAGGAGGCCACCCTGGAGGCCGTCGTCCGCAACAACGCCGACACCCCGGATCCGATCGTCGTCGAGCTGCGCTGGATCAACCAGGACAAGGTCGGCGATCGTCGGCGCGAGCGCATGCCATGAGCCGGGTGCTCCGCACGCCGGGTCCCGGCCCCCTGGCGGGACTCGATCCGGGCCGCAGCAAATGCGGCCTGGTGCTGACCGACCCGGACCGGCGGCGGATCGTCACCGCTGCGGTGCTGCCGCCTGAACAGACCTGGCAGCAGCTGATCCGCTGGCAACAGGACGGCGCGCTGGCGGCGGTGGTGCTGGGCAACGGCACGGGCTCGGCCGCCTGGCAACAACGGCTGCAACCGGCCCTGCTGGTGCTGAGCGTGGAGGAACGGGGCAGCACCCTGGCCGCCCGGGAGCGCTACTGGCAGCTCCACCCGGCCCGGGGCTGGCGCCGCCTGCTGCCGCGGGGGCTGCGCCAGCCGCCGCGGGACTGGGACGACGTGGTGGCCCAGCTGCTGCTGGAGCGCTGGCTCGGCCAGCCGTTAATCCGCCCGCCAGGCCTGATCGAACCTCAGAAGCTGGCGCGCACTGTGAAGGCGTAGTCGCCGCCGGCCTCCAGCTGGTAGTCGGCCTGAAGCAGAAAGCGCAACAGCGCGTCCTGGATCAGGGCCCGGCCAAGAGAGGGTTCGACGCTCAGCTCGCCGCGATCGAAGGCCCAGCTGAAGCTCCACTGAAAACTACCGGCGCTCACCTCCCCCTCCAGCAGGCAGGGACTGAAGCTCTGGCGCAACACCCGCAACCTGGCGGTGGTGGTCGGAAGACGGCTCATGCTCCTGAGGATGCCGCCCCATCAGGCCGGAAACTGTTCAAACGGTTGCCGGCGCGCTCCAGTCCCGAGCGCCGGATCAGGTCAATCCCGGCCACCACCTCGCTCAGCACCGCCTCCAGCAGGGGTCGCTCGGCGGCTGAAAAGCGGCCCAGCACGTGGGACACCGTCCGCTCCCGGCGCTCCTGGGGGTTGTCCGCGGGGGCGCCGATGCCGATGCGCAGACGGGGGAAATCCTGGGTACCCAGATGCTGAATCGTGCTGCGCAGGCCATTGTGGCCGCCGGCACTGCCCGAGGCCCTCAGGCGCAGCCGACCCAGGGGCAGATCCATGTCATCGACCAGCACCAACAGCTGCTCGGGGCTGAGGCGATACCAGTCCACAGCCGCGCGGATCGAGCGACCGCTCTCGTTCATGTAGGTCTGGGGCATCAGCAGCCGCAGGCGCTGTTGGCCGCTGCCGATCTCGGCCAGCTGTCCCTGCAGGCGGGACTGGGGACGGAAAGCGACACCCGCCGCGGCCGCCAGCCGCTCCAGCACGATGAAGCCGACGTTATGGCGGGTGTCGGCGTAGCGATCACCGGGGTTGCCAAGACCGACCAGCAGTTGCAGATCCACGCGGGGTTGGGCGAGCCCTTCAGGCGACCGTTTCGACCGGCAGGGAACTGACCGCAGCGGCCGGATCGGAGCCCATCGGGGCAGAACCGGCGGCAAACGCGGTCACGCTGGCAGCCCCGCGACCGAAACCGTGGGCGGCTGAGCCGTGGCAGCTGCAGCCGGGGTGGCCCCTTCACGGATGACCTCAGCCTCAGGGAGCGGGGTGCCGGCGGTTGCTGGGACCGCTTCCAGCGAGGAGGGCGCAGC
>CAIKWV010000471.1 GCA_903831165.1 uncultured cyanobacterium | reverse complement strand
CCCATCAACTCCTGCACCTGACGACCCAGCGTGATCTCCTGCTCATGGCTCAGCAACGGCACCCGGCCGATGTCACGCAGGTAGGAGCGGACCAGATCGGCGGTGGGCGCCAGGGGGGACGTGGACGTGGCGACGGGGATCGAAGGCATCGCTTGCAGTTACGAAACCATGGTGTTTCGCAAACGTACCATGACTTTGCGGACTCATTCCGACTTGGCGCGGAAGGCCGGCACAGCGCAGCGATCCCAACGGGCCGCTGCAACGATCGGGAGAATGGATAGCGGCCCGAGATCCGATTGTGATGGCCAGTGAACGGCTGCAGAAATTAATGGCGGCGGCGGGGTTCTGCTCCAGGCGCCGCGGCGAGGAGCTGTTGCGGCAGGGACGGGTGCGGGTCAACGGCCAGCGGGCCAACTTGGGCGATCGGGCCGATCTCGCCGCGGACCGCATCGAGATCGACGGCCAACCGCTGGCGCCCCCCGCCGCGGCGCTCACCCTGCTGCTCCACAAGCCCCTGGGGGTGCTCAGCACCTGCCATGACCCCCAGGGCCGCACCACGGTGCTCGACCTGCTGCCCGCCGAGCTGCGCCGGGGCCTGGGGCTGCACCCGGTGGGTCGCCTGGACGCGGACAGCCGTGGCGCCCTGCTGCTCAGCAACGACGGCGATCTGACCCTGAAGCTGACCCATCCCCGCTACGGCCACGGCCGCACCTACCGGGCCTGGGTGCGAGGCCGGCCCGAGCAGCCCGTGCTGGAGCAATGGCGGGCCGGCGTCCCCCTCGACAGCCAACCCAGCCAACCGGTGCAGCTGTCGGTGCTGGAGCACGACGGCGATGCCACCCTGCTGGAGCTGGTGCTGCGAGAGGGTCGCAACCGCCAGATCCGACGCACAGCCGGCCTGCTCGGTCACCCGGTGCTCGACCTGCAGCGGATCGCCATCGGCGACTTGGAACTGGCGGACCTGCCGGAAGGCCGCTGGCGGCGACTGCAGGCCGGCGAGCTCGTCCACGAAGATGGCAGCGCCCCAGACATCGGGCGGAAGCCCCGCCCCTGAGCGTGCCTGCTCTCCCTACCCAGCCCCAGCCTGCGGCCAGCCAGCCCCTGAAGCCCAGCCTGCTGCCCCGCCTGCTGCGGCGCCTGCGCGGGGCTCTGCCTCGAACCCCTGCCGGCAAGCCCGGGGGACTGCCGGCCCAGGCCCAGGATCCGCTCCAGAACGCCGGCATGCTGCTGCGCCAGGCGCGGGAGAGCCAGGGGCTGGGGCTGCGCCAGCTGGCCCAGGAGACCCGCATCAGCACGCCTGTGCTGGAGGCCCTCGAACGGGGCTGGCGCGACCGCTTGCCCGAGGCGGCCTATCTGCGCACCATGCTGCCCCTGCTGGAACATCGCCTGCAGCTGTCGGCCGGCAGCCTCGATGGGGCCCTGCCCTCGACGCGGATGGCCGGCCTGTCGGGTCATCGCAGCGAGCCCCTGCTGCTGCGCTTCACCCCCGGCTCGATCGACGTGTTCACCACCTGGCAGGGCACCCTGCTCTATGGCCTGCTGACGCTGGGGCTGATCTACGCGCTCAACCTGCAACAACGGCAGCTCTCCCGCGAGGGCCTGCTGAGCAGCGTCCCGATCGCGCCGCTCGATGCCAGGAGCGACAGCCAGCTCCGGCCGGAGATCAGCCTGCTGAGCACCTACCCCGAGCTCACCCCGCTGCAACGGGCTGCCCGGGGCCAGGCCCTGGGTCGGCTGCAGCGGGAAACCCAGACTCCGCAGACCGATCTCTCCCTCGGCCAACTGAGCCTGCAACTGGCGGCGGCCAGCCGGGTGGTCATCCAGAGCGAACGGGGGGGCATCACCACCCTGCGGCAAGTCAGCGGTGCCCTCAGCCTGCCGGTGCTGCCGCCCTTCCAGCTGCGGATCGAACCGGCTCCGGCCAGCGCCTCAGCCGTGCGCTGGAACGGCCAGCCCCTGCCGGCCGGCAAGGGGCAGGCCGAGGCCGGCAGCTTCCGTTACCCGTCCCCGCGCTGATAGCGGGCCGCCATGGCGCCGTAGCCCTGGAGCGCCCCTTCCAACCGGGAGATCGGTTCCCGCAACCGCCAGCTCCAGTTGCCCTCCACCGTGCCGGGCGTGTTGAAACGGGCCCGGTCATCCAGGTGGAGCAGATCCTGCAGGGGAACCACCGCTAGCTCGGCCCTGGAGGCCAGCGCCAGCTCCAGCAGCTGCCAGCAGGGGGAGGTCACCTCATGGCCCACCAGACGGCCGATGCGCCCCCGGCTGTCATCGTCGAGGCTCTGCCACCAGCCCTCCGTGGTGGCGTTGTCATGGGTGCCGGTGTACACCACCCAGCGCTCACCCTCATAGTTGGCGGGCAGGTAGGCGTTGTCCTCGTTGCCATCAAAGGCGAACTGCAGAATCTTCATGCCCGGCAGCCGATAGCGATCCCGCAGGGCCTCCACCTCGGGGGTGATCACACCCAGGTCCTCGGCGATCAACGGCAGGCGGCCATCCGGCAGCAGCAGCCCCCGCCGCCGGCAACGCCGCAGCAGCTTGCCCAGCAGCGCGTTGCCTGGCGAGGGACACCAGGCGCCGTGCTCCGCCGTGGCATCTCCCCCCGGCACGCTCCAATAGGACGCAAGGGCGCGGAAATGGTCCAGCCGCAGCAGATCGAAGAGCTCCAGCTGCACGTCCAGCCGGTTCATCCACCAGCGAAAGCCCGTCAGGCGATGGCGCCACCAGCGATACACCGGGGTCCCCCAGAGCTGGCCGGTGGCGGCGAAGTAATCGGGGGGGACACCGCTCTGCTGCTGCAGCTGGCCGTCGAGGCCGAGGGAGAAGAGATGGCGCCTGCACCAGGCATCGACACTGTCGTGGGCCACATAAAAAGGCAGATCGCCCAGCAGCCGCAGGCCCCCGGACCTGGCCCGTTGCTGCAGCAGGGCCCACTGTTGGCGCAACTGCCATTGCAGCAGCGCCTCGTCGCGCAGTTCAGGGCCATGCTCGGCTGCAAGCTGGCGCAGGGCCCGACCCTGGCGTTGGGCCAGGGGGCCGGGCCAGTCCCACCAGGGCCGGCCCTGGTGCAGCCGCCGCAGCACCATGAAGCTGCAGTGATCCTTCAGCCAGAAGGCCTGGGATTGCCGCCAAGCCTCGAAGGCCTGGTGGCGCGCCATGGACTGGGCGCGCCAATGGCGACCGAGAGCCTCCGCCACCGCCGCCGCCCTGGCCGAGGCGAGGGCGGGATCCAGACGGTCATGACCGCCGCCAGGCAGGCCGGCGTGGTCGGTGTCGCTGATCAGGCCGGCCGCCAGCAGGTCATCGGCATCGATCAACCAGGGATTGAGGGCCGAGCCACTGGGGGAGCTGTAGGGGGAACCGGTGCCATCGGTGGGGGCCAGGGGCAGCAGTTGCCACACCCCCACGCCCTGACGCACTAGCAGATCGATCCAGTCGCGGGCGGCGGCGCCGAAGCTGCCGCACCCCGCCGAACCCGGTAGGGAGGTGGGGTGGAGCAGCACGCCGCAACGGCGGTCAGGGCCACTCACGAGGCGGGGAGCCGGTAACGGCTGATGATCCGGCGGGCAAAGGCGGGAATGTGGCGCTCGGCCATGGCGGGGTGGTTGCGGCGCAGCCAGAGGGCATTGCGGGTGAAGTGAGAGTCAATCGAAAAACGGCCGTATTCGAGGCCCTTGGGGCCCACCCGCTGCACCAGCCAGCCGACCACCTCCGCCAGCCACATCGGCAGACGCAGGGCCTTGTCGTAGGCATCGATGCCCTGCTGCACCGCCTGGCGACGATCGCCGCCGCTGCTGACCGGCGCCTGCTCGAGCTCAGGCTCCACCAGGGCCAGCAGCTCGGCGCCGGTGTCATTGCGCACGGTGATCCACTGCCGGCCGAAGCCGGCACCCATGTAACCCACCACCAGGTCGGCACCGGCGTTGGTGTAATCGAAGCAGCTCAGGCAGCTGGGGGCGAAGACGTCCTTGAGGGTCGGCGTGTCGAGACCGAAGAAGGGGACGGTTTCCTCGTGGCCGTCCCGGTGACGGAAGTGAATGCGGAAATCCTGCATGAACTCGTAGTGGACCACCGTGTCCGGCGAGCGGCTGGCACTTTCGAGGAAGGTCTGCAATCCCTGGCGCGAGACGTTGTCCACACAGGGCAGGCCGAGGACATACAGCTTGTCCAGCGGCAGGGTGTCCTGCACCGCCCGCAGGGCCTGGATCTGGCAACCGACACCGATCGCCAGCAGCCGGCGGATGCCACTGCCGGGCAGCTGCTCCAGCACCTTGAGGTTGGGGCTGAGGGTGGGCTTGTTGACCCGGGCCGCCAGCACCTGCTCCGGGGTTCGCGCCAGCACCGGCACCGGCGTGAAGCGATCGTGCTCGCTCTGCTGCACGCACAGCACCGCATCCACCAGGCCGGTTTCCAGGGCCCGCACGCCGATGCGCGAGACGATGCCGGTCCACTGGGCCCCCTCGATCGGCGCCTGCAGGCGGGCCGACAGCATGCGCTGCTGCACACCGAAATAGAGCTCGTCCTCATTGTCCAGGTCCCGGCTGCGGCCATGGGCCTGTTGCTCCATGGCCTCGAACCGCTGCTCCAGAAAGGCGCAGGCCTTCCGCACATAGGCAACCCAGCGGCTGTCACACAGGCCGCACTGGCTGCACAGATCTTTGGCGGGATAGACGCTGCCCGCCGCCAGCGGCCTGGCCCGTTCATGGGGAGCGGGGCGCGGGCCGGATCGCGGCGAGAGCCGGGACGGGTCCTCTCCGGAGGAATTGGCTGGGCTCGCGGGCTGGGCGGCGGTCAAGCGTTGGGCGGCTGGTTCCTGCAGCTCAAGCTATCGGTCGCCGTCCCCTCCAGCAGGCCAACGAATCAGGCGGCGGTACCCATGTGGGCCAAAGTGGGCTCACGTCTGCCCCTATGCCGGCCCGATGCCTTCTCGCCGGGATCGTCCATCACCCCAGAGTCCCAAGCCCTCAAACCCTGGCGGGCCCGATCGTTCGCGCCCTCGCCAGGGCCCTGCCGACGCACCCAGCGAGCAGCCCCGGCCCAGGCTGCGCCTGCCGCGCCTGACGGCGGCCGGACTCGCCAGCGGCGCCCTGCTGGCGCTCGGCGCCATCGTGGGGGCCTCGGCCCTGGGTCTGATCTGGCAGCCGCGGGACAGGGCGCTGCAACCCAAGGAGGAGCTGACCCCCGCCACCCTGGCGGAAAAACCCCGTCGCCCAATCACCCTGCTGGTGATCGGCAGCGACACGGACCATCTCGGGGATGCCAGCAACGGAGCGGCCCCCGCTGGAGCGGCCCATGCGGATGCCCTGCTGCTGATCCGGATCGATCCCAAGGGCCCACTGCAAGTTTTGAACCTGCCCAGGGAACTGGCCGTGACCATCCCTGGCAGCCGCCAGCCAGTGGCCCTGGGCGAGCTCTACAACCGCGGTGGCGTCGCCCTGACCGCCGGAGCGGTGCGGGAGCTCACCGGCCTGCAACCACCGCGCCCCGACCGCTATCTGGTGTTGCCCCGCGGCGCCCTGCGCGATCTGGTCAACGGCCTCGGCGGCCTGGAGATCGATCCGCCGCGCACCATGCGCTATCAGGACAAAGCCCAGAAACTGAAGATCGATCTGCAGGGGGGACTGCAGCAACTGGGCGGCGCCCAGGTGGAGCAGCTGGTGCGTTACCAGGACAAGTGGCTGGGGGAATCGGGCCGCCGCCGGGATCAACAACTGGTCACCACCGCCCTGCAGGAGCGCCTGCGCCAGCCGGAACAACTGGCCAAGCTGAGCTACCTGCTGCAGATGCTGCAGGGGAAGGTGGACACCAATCTCAGCCCCCGGGAGACCCTCAGCCTGCTGGCGGCGGGGCTGGACGGTGACCGTCCGATCAGCTTCCGGTCGCTCGAGCTGGATCCCGCCAAACCCAGCCACGGCCAACTGCGGCAGCTCAGCAAGGACAGCAAGCCGCTCTGGAGCGACAACTGACGCGCGCCTTCCGCCGGGACAACACCGACCGGGAATCCCGCTGCCCAGGCAGCACACCCGGTTGAAGGCCCCAGGGCAACCATCAGCCCCTTGAGGGGCCGGAGGTCAACGGACCCTCCCCAACGCCAGAGCAAGTCAGCGAGGGTCTGGTTGAGCCCGCGGCACCCTGCCGTTCCCCTCCGTGGCCGAGAGCCAGCGGCGCGGCGGCGCTGTCAACGGCAGGACACCCCAAAGGCCCCAGAGCGTTCTGGCCAGCGCCGAGAGCAGGCATGGGCAGCGGCGGTTCTCCAAGGGGTCCGGCGGGCGATTCGTCCCACTCCCCACCATTTCGCAACCCCAATAGCCCCATCCCCCCGGTCGTCGAACCCAGCCTCAACGGCAGCGGCTCCAGCACCGACAGGCCGCGCCCCTCCAGCTTCAGCGTCAGCTCCGGCTCCGCCAGCAGCTGACCGCGCCCCGGATTCGGCTGCGGCCCCGTATCGGCCGGAGGGAACCCCGACCACGGCGTCCCGCGGCTGCCAGCGCAGGGCCAGCGCCGCCACCGAGCGCTGTGGCCTGACTCAGCTCAGATCCAGCTGCTGCCAGCGCAGGGCCAGCAGCGCGGCCAGGGCGCGTTCGCCTTCGCGGTCATCCCCACCCTGCGCTTCGTCGCCAGACCCCGCCTCCCCGGGCCCTGCCCCGCCAGCCAGCCCCAGCCAGGGCAGACCATCACGGCGGCGCGCCGTGGTGTCCCACTCCCCTCCCCACTGCAGCAACCCCAGCAGCGGCACCCGCCAGCGCTGCAGCAGGGCCGTACCGGCGGCCGGCCAGCCACAGGCCAGCTGGTCGGCCCCGATCACCAGCAGGCAGGGCTGACGCCAAGCGCCAAGCGCCTCGACCCAGCTGCCACCCGCCGGCAACGCCAGCCCCGCATCCATCTCCAGCACCGCCAGAGCGCCGGGGCCAGGCTCCCCAGACCGCAGAGCGCCGGCGGCTTCGGCCTCCCTGACAGCGCCAGCAGCAGCCCCCAGCTCGGCCAGGGCGGCATCGGGATCATGGGGGGAACTGAGGTGATGGATCGGCAGCGGAACCAGGCCGGCCAACCGTTCCGCCACCGCCAGCAACGGCGGCAATCCCGCCGGCGCCGGGGCGCCGGCAGCGCCGAAGCCCACCAGCATCACGGCCCTGGGGTCAGGGCCAGACCCAGCCGCTTGCGGCCATGGCTGGACCCTGGATTTCAATACGGTCATTGAGGCTGATCCCTGGGGGGCCGTCACGCTTCTACCATCGGAGGTGCGCAGGACCGCTCGCCGCCCCGTGACCAGTTTTTCGACCACGGCCCTCACCCAACGGGTGGAGCCGAGCGGGGTTCCGTCCCATGCCCCCCAGGACAGCCGCAGGCTGCGCCTGTTCAGTGGCAACTCCAACCCCGAACTGGCCCGCGAAATCGGCGCCTATCTGGGCGTCCCCGATGGCCCCAGGGTGATCAAACGCTTCGCCGACGGCGAGCTCTACATCCAGATCCAGGAGTCGATCCGCGGCTGCGACGTCTTCCTGATTCAGCCCACCTGTGCTCCGGTGAATGATCACCTGATGGAGCTGGTGATCATGGTCGATGCCTGCCGGCGAGCCTCCGCAAGGCAAATCACCGCCGTGGTGCCCTACTACGGCTACGCCCGCGCCGACCGCAAGACGGCGGGCCGCGAATCGATCACCGCCAAGCTGGTG
>CAIKWV010000470.1 GCA_903831165.1 uncultured cyanobacterium | reverse complement strand
GGCAGCCGGTTGTAGGTGGGGATGACGACGCTGAGGAACATGGGCGCGGCCGAGGGGATGGGGCGAAAAAAAGGGGGACCCGATGGATCCCCCCTTGTTCCTGGCGAAGCTGGAGACCTGCTGATGCGGGTCAGTCGGCGGCGCCACCGTTGTTGGCTGTGCCGGTGACACCATTGCCGGCGCCTTCACCGCGGCCGTCATTGCGCAGCTTGCGCTTCTTGAACTTGCGGGCGTAGGAGCGGTTGCGCTCCTGCTTTTCTTTCTTGAGGTTCCTGCGCTTGGACATGCGGTGAAGCGTTCCGTGGATGTTCGGTGATTCACCTTAGCTCTCGACTGCGGCAGGACCGCCATCGGGAAGCCGATCAGCCCCCCAGAGCCGTTCGCCAAGACCGCCATCGATCAGGCGGCCGTCCTCCATGCGCACGACCCGATCGGCGATGTCGAGGATGCGGGGATCGTGGGTCACCATCAACACCGCACAGGCCTGATTGCGCGCCAGACCCTTGAGCAGGTCCACCACCTCCCGCCCGGTTCGGCTATCGAGTGCGGCGGTGGGTTCATCGGCCAGCAGCAGGCGGGGCTGGGCCGCCAGGGCGCGGGCGATGGCCACCCGCTGCTTCTGGCCGCCGGAGAGGTCGTGGGGCAACTTGCCCAGGTGATCGTCCAGCCCCACGGCCCGCAACCATTCACGGGCCAGATCGCGGCGGGCTCGATAGCCGAGCCCTGGCAGCAGATCCGCACCCATCTGCACGTTCTGTTCGGCACTCAGGCAGCGCAGCAGGTTGTGCCCCTGGAAAATCATGCCGATCGCCCGCCGCAGCTGCTGGCGTTCGCCCCGGCTGGAACCATTGAGCTCCAGCCCGAACACCCGCACCGACCCCTCCATCACCTGGCGCAGGGCCCCCACCAGGGTCAGCAGAGTGGTCTTGCCGCAGCCCGAGGGCCCTGTCAGCAGCACCACTTCGCCAGGGTTGATCGTCAGGTCCACCCCTTGAATGACCTGGCGGCGATTGGAGCCGCTGCCATACCAATGGTTCAGGCCTTCAAGCTTCACGCAGGGCTCAAGAGCTGCGCTGGCGGTGACGCCACCGGTGATCAGGCTGGAGAGCATGGTGTTCAGAAAATCTCGGCCGGATCGGCATCGGCCAGCTTGCGCATCGCCATGGCGGCCGAACCCATGCACATGGCCAGAATCAGGGCAAACACCAGCACGGAGCGCTCACTGTTCATCTCAACCGGCAGTTTGGTGCCATGGCGCACCAAGGCATAGAGGCCCTGGCCAGCAAACCAGGCCGGCAGATAGCCCAGCACCGCGAGCAACAGCCCCTCACGAGCCACCACCCCGAGCAGGGTGGTCAACGGATAGCCCATCGCCATCAAGGTGGCGTATTCGGGCAGATGGTCACTGACGTCGGAGTAGAGGATCTGATAGACGATCACACAGCCAACGATGAAGCCCATCGCCGCCCCCAGGGTGAAGATGAAGCCGATCGCCGTGCTGCTGCGCCAGTAGTTCTTCTCGAACTCCTCGAAGCCCTGCTTGGTGTACACCGCCACGTCATCGGGCAGCTTCTGCCGCAGGCGCTCGGCCACCAGCAACGGATCGGAGCCGTTCTGGAGCCGGATCAGACCCAGCTCAATGCTGCCGGGCGGCGTGTTGGGCATCAGCCGCAGGAAGGTTTCACTGCTGGTCAGCATGTTGCCGTCGGCACCGAAGGAAGGGCCCAAGGCCACCAGCCCTCCGACCCGCACCCGTTTGCCCGCCACCTCGGTTTCCACCTTGCGGCCCTGGCGGAACCAGCTGCCGATCGGTCCGAACTCCGGCCGCGAGCGCTCATCGAACAGAACCCGGCCTTCCTGGTTCAGCACATGGGCCTTCTGGCGCAGGCTGGGATCGGTGAACAGTGGATCGCCGGGTTCGAAGCCGATCGTCAGGATCGAGCGGGTGCGGCGGGTTTCGGGATTGCGCCAGAGCAGGAGGTTCCAGTGCACCGGCGTGGTGCCGACCACCGCCGGATCGGCCATCGCCTGGACCAGCCGTCGACGGGGGAAGCCGGCCATGCCGATGGAACTCATCGTGCGCGGGCTCATCAACACCAGGTCGGCATCGAACAGCTTGTGAATCGTGACGCTGGCGTCGAACAGCCCGTCCCGGAATCCCAGCTGCATGAACATCAGGATGCCGGCGAAGGCAATGCCGGCCAGGGCCACCGCCAAGCGGGCCGGCTGACGAGTAAGCAGCAGCCAGGCCAGGGGGATGCGACGGTTTTGCCAGAGGCCACTCATCGGTTCAGAGCCCTCACGGCTGGAAGCGGGCAATCACCTTGAGTCCCGTCAGGGCCTCCACTTTCTGGGCATCGCTGGGATCGAGGCGCACCCGCACTTCCACCACCCGGGCGTCAGCATCGCCGGTGGGGTCGGTGGAGAGCACATCCCGCTGGCGCACTTGCGGGCTGATGCGGCTGACGACACCGCTGAGGTTGCCACTGAAGCCGCCGTTCTCGCTGCTCAAGCTGGCCCTGGCACCCACCCGCACTCTGTTGATGTCGCTCTCGTAGACCTCGACCATCGCCTCCATGCGATCGCTGTCGCCGATCTCGAGGATGCCCTTGTCGCCGGGGCGCTCCCCCACCCGGCTGTGGATGCGCAGCACGGTGCCGTTGATGGGGGACTTGAGCTCGGTGTTGACCAGATCGGAGTCGACCCGCACCAACTGGGCCCTGGCCTCCTGCAACTGACCCTGCAGCAACAGGTGGGTCTGTTCGCGGCGATCCAGCTCATCGACCGCGTAGGCACCGGCCGCCGTCAGGCGCCGGTAGCGCTCGATTTCGCGACTGTCGAGGGCCAGACGACGCTCGAGGTTGCTGATCCTGACCATCAGAAGCGTGTGCTCAGCCCGCTGGGAAGGTCCGTTGTCAAAACGGGCGAGGACCGAACCGGCGCTTACCCGCTGGCCCTCTTCCACCAGCAATTCCTTGAGCCGGGGACTGCCACCGATGCCGATGATCGGAGCGGCCAGCACCCGGATGTCACCGGCCGGTTCCAGCTTGCCCAGGGCCGCCACGGGCTCGGGTGCTTGGGGCCGCTGCACCGGGGCCGGGCGCGTCGGCCGGGCCTTGGGCATCCAGCGATCACGGGTGAGAAACAGGACACCGCCAACGGCTGCGAGCAGCGCCAGCGCGATCAGCAGAGGGCGGGTGGGTCGTCGAACAGCAGATCCTCGATGTAACGGTCCGCCCAGGCCGGGTTGAACGCCTTTTCCAGGACCCGGCGGGTCTTGTCGTTCTGTTTCTGCTGCCTGCAATAGTCCAGCTGCCCCTGCCAGCGGTCAACCGTAGCGGCATCATCGATCGCCTGAGGTGCGCCGACCGACACCGCCGCCGCAAGCACCTGCAGCAGGCCGACGACCGCTTCGATGAACAGCTGCTCTTCGCCGGCGTCGGCCGGCCGCACGAACAGCACATGGGGCGAAAAGATCGAGCCCCAGGCCGGCAGCTCCCGCGGCTGGGAAAAGGACGGCCGCAACTGCTGACTCAGAGCCCGCTCGATGCCCTCAGGCAGGGCTCCGCTGACCGGCGAGAGATCGGCGATCGCCGCCGAGACCCCCGCCGGGCCGGCGACGATGTCGGCGCCGAAGACCGGCAGGTCGTAGCGAGGATCAGGGAAGAAGACGCAATGCAGGATCTGCAGACCACGACCGAGTCGGGCGGTTTCCAGGTGCAGCTTGCGCAGACCACGGCAGCGGTGGACCTCGTTGCGGATGAACAGATCCTCACCGTCGAGGCTGCCGCTGATCGCTTCGAGATCCGCGTCGATCTCCAGCGGCTCCAACGCGGGAAGCTGTTGGCGGCACTGGCGAATCCGCTCGGCCAGGGCATCGACCAGGGGGTGGATGCCGCCGAACCCGGGGGGACTGGCGGGGGTGGAACGGATCATCGCGGCCCTGCAGCCAGCAGAATGTCGATCCTGCCATGCGTCTGTGAGTCTTCCTCAAGCTTGTAGCGGGCCGTTGCTGCCTGGTCTGGGTGAACCCGAACGCCAGCGGCTGGCCAACGGTGCCGAACTGGTGAGTCTGCCGTTGGCCGACGCGCCGCTGGTCTGCCTTGATTTCTGGTGCCGGGCCGGCAGCGCCTGGGAGCGGCCGGGCGAAAGCGGCATGGCCCATTTCCTGGAGCACATGGTGTTCAAGGGCAGTGAAGGACTGGCGGCCGGTGAGTTCGATCGGCGCGTCGAGGCACTGGGCGGCAACAGCAACGCCGCCACCGGCTTTGATGACGTCCACTACCACGTGCTGATTCCGCCGCAGGCGGCAGCGGAGGCCCTCGATCTGCTGCTGGATCTGGTGCTCCACCCCCGGCTCGAGGCCGAAGCCTTCGCGATGGAGCGCCAGGTGGTGCTGGAGGAACTGACCCAGAGTGAGGACCAGCCGGAAGAGGTGGCCCTGCAGCGGCTTCTGGCCCAGGCCTGTCCTGGCCATCCCTATGGCCAACCGATCCTTGGCCAGCGCCAGGCCTTGCTTGGCCATGACCCCGCAGCCATGGCGGCCTTCCATCGGCGTCTGTACGGCGGCGGGCGCTGCGTGCTGGCGATCAGCGGTGCCGTGGCAGATGGGCAGCTGGCCCGCCGCATTGCCGACGGTCCCCTGGCAGAACTGCCACCAGCGCTGGAGGCGCCGCCACCGGCAACGTTGCAGTTGATTCAGGGGGAAGACCGGCTGGAGTTGCCGCGGCTGGAGGCGGCCCGACTGCTGATGGCCTGGTGGCAGCCCGCAGCCGATGATCTCGAGGGGGTGATGGGGGCCGATCTGGCCACCACCGTGCTGGCGGAAGGCCGCCGCAGCCGCCTGGTGGAACGGCTGCGCGAGCAGTTGCGCATCGTCGAGAGCATCGACCTCGACCTGCACCCGATGGAAAGCGGCAGCCTGGCCCTGCTGGAAGCGGTCTGTGAACCGGAGGAACTGCCGGAGGTCCGCCAGGCCATCCAGGAGGTCTGGAACGAGCTGATGGCCCAGGAGATCGGCCAGGCGGAATGGCAACGGGCGCAGCGGCTCGTGGCCAACGCCTATCGCTTCGGCCTCGAATCGGCGGGCAACGTGGCCGGACTGATCGGCAACAGCTCCCTCTGGGGCCGCCGCCAGTCCCTGCAACAACCGTTGGAACTGCTAGAGCGCTGGTCCCCGGCCCGACTGAGGGACGAGGCGTTGACGCGACTCGATCCCAGCCAGGCCTTCATCCTCGAGGCGGTGCCGGCATGAGCCCAGCCCAATCCACACCACAGGCTGAATCCCTGAGCCTGGCCGGCGGTCTGCCGGTCCAGCTGCTGCCTCGCCAGGGTCCGGCGATCCTCTCGGCCCGCCTGGCGATCCGGGGGGGCAGCAGCGCCGATCCCGGTGGCGGCCGGGGTGCCCATCAGTTGTTGGCCGGTCTGATGACCCGCGGCTGCGCCGATCTTGATGCCGAGGCCCTGGCCGATCTGGTGGAAGGGGCCGGGGCGGGTCTGCGGGCCGAGGCCCTGGAGGATGCCCTGGTGATCGGCCTCAAGTGCGCCGCCGCCGATGCCGCCAGCCTGTTGCCCCTGCTGCTGGCCATGGTGCGCCAGCCCCAGCTCCAGGCCGACCAGCTGGATCTCGAACGCCAGCTGAACCTCCAGACCCTGCAGCGCCAGCGCGAAGACCCCTTCCAGCTGGCCCACGACCAGTTGCGTCACAGCCTCTACGGCAGCGGTCCTTACGGCCACGATCCCCTGGGGGTGGAGTCCGATCTGGAGTCCCTCTCCAACGCCGAACTGCGGCCCTTGGTGCACCAGCTGGGGCAGGCCGGCGCGGTGCTGGTGCTCAGCGGTGAGATTCCGGATGATCTGGTCCGCCATCTCGAGCAGGGCCTGGGGGGTGAACCCTGGCCGACTTCCCTGCCCCGCCCGCAGGCCAGCTCGGGGCGGTGGAACAGCACCGCACCCGTCTCCCAACTGGCGCAACTGGAGCAGGACACCGAGCAGCTGGTGTTGATGCTGGGCTGCCCCACCGTGCCCCTGGGCCATGACGATGCAGTGGCCCTGCGTCTGCTCCAGGCCCATCTGGGTCTGGGCATGTCCTCGCGGCTGTTCGTGACGATGCGGGAGGAACGAGGCCTGGCCTACGACGTCGGCGTGCACCTGCCGGCTCGCTGCGGTGCCTCGCCCTTCGTGATGCACCTGTCCACCTCCGCCGATCGGGCCGCGGAAGCGACCGAATGTCTGCTGCAGGAATGGCAGCGGGTGATGGAGCAACCGTTGGCGGCAGCGGAACTCGCCCTGGCCCTGGCCAAATACCGCGGTCAGGACGCCATGGGGCGCCAGACCTGCTCCCAGATCGCCGAACGGCTGGCCCTGGTGCTCAGCCATGGTCTGCCATTCGACCATGTGGACCGCTGCCTGCAGCGGGCGGATCAGCTCAGCCCCGAGGCGATCCGCCAGGTCGCCGCCACCTGGCTGTGCCAGCCATCGCTGAGCCTGGTGGGTCCGGCTACGGCCCTGGCTGCCGCCGCCGGAGCCTGGGAGCGTTCATCTTTTGCCGCTCGCCGTCCCTAGGGCTCGGCGCTGACCGCTCGCAGATCGCGGGCGGCTATCAGAAAGGTGCCGCGGCGAAAACGCACCGCCAGCTGGCCCAGGGCCCGGATCTCGACCACCTGACCCTGTTCATCGGCATCGATCAGATCCGGCGGCCGCAGCATCGGCATCGGATCGGCGCTCTTGAGATAGGTCAGAACCGCCTCCAGCACCACGCGATCTCCCACCTGGAACCGGGGAGCGGGCGATACCGGCGGCGGCGCGCTGCCAGCAGAAGCGGAGCGTTCATCGGGCGGAGGCAGGCCTAGGCCGGTCCGGGTGCTGTCGCTCATGAACCTCTCGCGGACGGACGTGTCGCTGGCGGAATCCTGCCGGGCTGAACGGTCGCTGGGCCAGGGCTCCACCGGCTCAGGGTTCGCTGGGGCCGGCATCGACGGCCCCAGCATCCGCCCCCTTCTCAGCTGAACCTAGCTGCAGCAGGATGGGCGCGCGCCTGAGATCGATTCGTTGCGAGCCCTAGCCACCTGGAGCGGCGCCATCGCCGGTTTGTTGCTGATCGTGGTGGGAGGCCTGGTGCCATCGGCCTTCCCCTTCCATGACGCCACGGGCTGGAGCCTCAGACCTCTGGGAATCACCCTGCAGGTGCCGGCCCTGCTGCTCACGGCCCTGGTGGCGGGTCCCCGCAGCGCTTTATTGGCGGCGGTCGCCTATCTGAGCGTGGGGCTGTTCCAGCTGCCGGTGTTCCACGAAGGCGGGGGCATCAGTTACCTGCTGGATCCGGGCTTCGGTTATCTGGCAGGGTTCGTGCCCGCCGCCTGGGTCAGTGGCCGCCTGGCTCGCCAACCGGACATGGGCGATCCGCTCAACCTGGCCGTGGTGGCTGGTGTCGGCCTGATCGTGATTCAGGTGTGCGGTCTGAGCAATCTGCTGCTCGGTGCCCTGGTGGGACGCTGGGGCAGCGGCGTGTTGCCCCTGGTGGTCGGTTACAGCCTGGCGATCCTGCCCCAACTGCTGCTCTGTTGCGCCGTGGCGGTGCTGGCCTGGCTGTTGCGGCGCATCCTGCTGATCGAGTCGTGAGACGGCCCTCAGCTGGACGCCTGAGCCTGAACCGTCGGTTCGGGCCTCTGATCGTGGCCGCCGCCGTGGTGCTGCTGGATCAGCTCAGCAAGGCCTGGGCCCTGGGCCAGCTCGCCCCTGGTCAGAGCCTGCCCCTGCTGCCCGGGCTGCTGCAGCTGCGGCGGGTGGCCAACACGGGCGCGGCCTTCAGCCTGTTCAGCGGCAACAGTGCCGCTCTCGGTCTGATCAGTGCACTGGTGAGCCTGCTGGCCCTGGTCTGGTTGCTATGGAAACCGCCGTCTCGGTTGTGGTCGGGTCTGGCGGTGTCCCTGCTGCTGGCCGGTGCCGCCGGCAACGGTCTCGATCGCTGGCGGCTGGGCTCGGTGGTTGATTTTCTGGAGATTGTGCCGATTCACTTCCCGATCTTCAACGTCGCCGATGTGGCCATCAACCTGGCGGTGCTCGCCTTCGCCATCGACTGGCTGCAGAGCGGCCGGCACCTCGATGGCTGACACCCTGCTGGAGATCGACCTTCCCGGTCAGCCGCCACGCCGCCAGAGCCTGCATCCGGGTTGCTACCGCCTGGGACGGGACAGCAGCGCCGAAATCGTCATCGACCACGCCGCCGTCAGTCGCCGCCATGCGCTGCTGGAGCATCGCGGCGGCCAGTGGTTGCTGCGCGATCAGGACTCCACCAATGGCCTCTGGTGGCAGGGCAGGCGGGTGCGGGAGCTGCTGCTGCGCGATGGCGACCGGGTGCGGTTCGGACCCAGCCACCTGGAGGACCTGCCGGAGATCAGCTTCCACAGCGGCCCCAGGAGCCGGCTGGCCCGCGGGGCCCAGGTCTGTGCCCTGGGAGTAGCTGGGGTCTTCGGCGGTGGCGTGCTGCTGTTGCTGCTCTCCCTGCTGCAGACCCCGATCCGCGGCAGTCTCGCCAACGTGCAGGGCCCGCTGGTGCTCTACGACCGCAACAGTCGGCCGATCGCCTCCGTGGATGACCAGCGGCACCACGAACTCTGGCAACTAGGCCAGTACCCGCAAGTGCTGATCGATGCGCTGCTCGCCAGTGAGGACAGCCGCTTCTGGTGGCATCCGGGGGTGGATCCGATCGGTACGGGCCGGGCCCTGCTGGCCAACCTGGTGGGCGGCCGGGTGAAAGAGGGGGGCAGCACCCTCACCCAGCAACTGGCTCGCAGTCTCTATCCGGAGCAGGTGGGCCAGGGGGAAACCCTCGGTCGCAAGTGGCGTGAATTGCTGGTGGCCCTGCAGCTGGAGGCGCGCTTCAGCAAGCGGGATCTGCTGCTGAGTTACCTGAACCGGGTCTTTCTCGGCAGCGGCTGGGGATTCGAGGACGCCTCGCGCCATCTGTTCGGCAAGCCCGCCGCCCGGCTGGAGCTGGCCGAAGCGGCCCTGCTGGTCGGTCTGCTGCCGTCGCCGAACGGCTACGACCCCTGCTTTGACCCCCAGGCCGCGCTGGCGGCCCGCAATCAGGTGCTGACCAAGATGGCCACTACCGGCCGGATCAGTTCGGACCAGGCCCGCTCGGCACGGCGCCAGCCGATCCAGCTGGCGACCCAGGCCTGCCGCTCAAGGGAGCGCCGGGCGGCGCCGTTCTACACCGATCAGGTGCGACGTGATCTGGAGAATCAGGTGGGGGCGGACGTGGCCGCCGAGGGCAATTTCCTGATCGACACCCACCTGGATCCGTCCCTGCAGGAACTGGTGGAGCGCCTGCTGCGCGATCACATCGATGCCAGTCGCTCCCGCGGGGTCAGCCAGGGAGCCGTGGTGGTTCTCGACAGCCGCAACGGCGGCATCCTGGCGATCGCCGGCGGCCGGGACTATCGCCAGAGCCAGTTCAACCGGGCGACCATGGCCCTGCGCCAACCGGGCAGCACCTTCAAGCTGGTGCCCTATCTGCTGGCCCTGGAGCGGGGCAACAAGCCCACGGATGGGGTGAACTGCGGTCCACTTGAGTGGCGCGGTCAGCGGTTCAGCAGTGGCTGTGGCGGCCGGATCAGCCTGCGCCAAGCCCTGGCGATCAGCAGCAACACCGCGGCCCTGCGTCTGGCTCGCCAGGTGGGGCTGGAGGCCGTGGTCCAGAAGGCCCGGGATCTGGGCATCACCTCGCCACTGAACCCCGTTCCAGGCCTGGCCCTGGGGCAGAGCGAAGTGACCCTGCTGGAACTCACCGCCGCCTATGGCGCCATCGCCGATGACGGCATCTGGCATGCCCCCAGCACCATCCGCAAGCTGACCGATGCGGAGACCTGCCCGCGCTCGCTGAAGGGGGGCTGCCATAACGGCACGGCGGCCGGGGGCCATGCCGGTTCCGCCAGTCCCAACGGCCTGCGCAGCCCCAGCGCCGCCGGCCGGCGCGTCACCAGCCCGGCCACGGCGGCGGCCATGCGCAGCCTGCTGCAGTCCGTGGTCAGCAGTGGCACCGGCACGGCGGCCTACGTCGGCGGTGGCGCCGGTGGCAAGACCGGCACCACCAACGAGGGGCGCGATCTCTGGTTCATCGGCTTTGTGCCCGAACGGCACTGGGTGATGGGGGTCTGGCTCGGCAATGACAACAACGCCCCCACCCAGGCCAGCAGCGCCCTGGCGGCCTCCCTCTGGGGCGAGATCGTGCGCACGTCCAGCCCCGCACCCTGATGCTCCCCCGTCGCCTCTGGCTCTGGATCGGCCTCGGCCTGCTGCTGCTGTTGCTGGCTGGCCTGGTGCTGCAGGCCGTCAACCAGCTGATCTGGCAGCTGAGCTACTGGCTGCCCGGCTGGCTGATCGGGCCGCTGCTGCTGGTGCTGCTGGCCGTGGTGCTGCTGGCGGTGGTCCAGTTCGGCTGGCCCTGGTGGCAGGCCATGGGGCGCCGTGGAGCTGGCGGCAAGCCGGCCCCAACGCCGCACCTGCCCTCAGGCAGCAAGCGGGAAGCCGCCGAACGCAACCTGGCCTCGATCGATCGCACTCTGGAGCGGATCCGCGATGAGGTGGAACGGCAAGCCCTGCAGCAGGAACGCCAGCGGATGCAGCAGGAGCTGGAGCGGGGGGATCTGGTGATCAGCCTGTTCGGCAGTGGCTCCACCGGCAAGACCTCCCTGATCCGCGCCCTGCTGCGTCAGCTGGTCGGCGAGGTGGGGGCACCGATGGGCTCGACCACCGAATCGGCCCGCTACCGCCTGCGGCTCAAGCAACTGCCGCGGGCCGTGATCCTGGAGGACACCCCCGGCATCCTCGAGGCCGGCAGCGCTGGCCGGGAACGCGAACAGCTGGCCCGACGTCAGGCAGTACGGGCCGACCTGCTGCTGCTGGTGGTGGATGGCGATCTGCGCGCCAGCGAACTGGAGGTGTTCGACGTGCTGGCCAGCCTCGGCAAACGCCTGCTGCTGGTGCTCAACAAGTGCGATCTGCGGGGCGAACGGGAGGAGCAACGGCTGCTGGCCCTGCTGCGCCAGCGCTGTGCCGGCCGCATCGCCGCCGAGGATGTGATTGCCGCCAGCGCCTCCCCCCAAAGCGTGCCGATGCCGGGCGGCCAACCGCGCCAACCGCAGCCGGAAGTGGACGCCCTGCTGCGGCGCATCGCCGCCGTGTTGCAGGCCGATGGCGAAGAGCTGATCGCTGACAACCTGCTGCTGCAATGCCGCCAGCTGGGGGAGACCAGCCGGGCTTTGCTCGATCGTCAGCGCCGGCGCGATGGCGAGGCGATCGTCGATCGCTATGTCTGGATCGGGGCCGGCGTGGTGGCCCTCACGCCGCTGCCCGGCGTGGACCTGCTGGGCGCGGCGGCAGTCAATGCCCAGATGGTGATGGAGATCGGCAAGGTCTATGGGGTCAGCCTCAGCCGCGATTCAGCCCAGGATCTGGCCCTCTCGGTCGGTCGCACCCTGGCCGGCCTGGGGCTGGTGAAGGGTGGGGTGGCGCTGATCAGCAGCGTGATGACTCTCAACCTGCCGGCCTTGCTGCTGAGCCGGGCGATTCAGGCCGTCAGTGCCGCCTGGCTGACCCGGGTGGCGGGCCGCAGTTTTCTGGTCTATTTCCAGCAGGATCAGGACTGGGGGGATGGCGGCCTGCAGTCGGTGCTGCAACGGGAATATGACCTCAACCGCCGCGAGGATCTGCTGCGCAATTTCCTCAAGACCGCCGTCAACCGGGTGGTGGAGCCGCTGCAGCGGCGGCAGGTGCGGCTGCCGCCACGACCATCGGAACGGAGCCAAGGGCCTCAGGCGGAGGGGGGCGCAGCGGACCGCGACTATCGAGAACCGTGATCAGCAGCAGATAAAGCACACCGATCAGGATCGAGATCGCCCCGGTGATGATCGCCACCCAGCGGGAACCGGCGCTGGCCTTGGCAGCCGCTGGAGTCGCAGGGCTTGGTGTCTTCCCACTCTTGTCGTCCGTTGGATCAGCCATGGGGCAGGCTCCCGTGCACGATGCGGCTGAGGTGTTCGAGGTGCGAGGCCTGGGTGTGGGGATTGCCCAACACCACCTTGAGGTGATGGCGGCCCTGATACCAGGGCCGCGAAAGCATCAACTGCTCAGCTAGCAGGGCCTGGCGCGTACGGCTCGACCAGCCGTCACTGGCCTCGGCATCGAGATCCCGCGGCCGGAAGGCCAGCAGATGCAGGGGGCCACCCGCCAGCTGCAGGCGCGGATCGGCCGCCAGCAGCGCCACCAGCTGCCGCCGCCGCATGATCGCCCCCTCCACCAGCGCCTCGATGCCGGAGCGACCCAGTTGGCGCAGGCCCAACCAGAGCTTGAGAATCTCGCCTGGACGGCTGCCCTGTAAGCCGGATTCGCCGCCATGGCTCGGGCCCCAGCTGGGCTCCATGTACGGCAGACCAGTGGCAAAGGCCTGCTGCAGCAGGCCCGGCTCAGCCAGGAGCAACAGGGAGGAGGTCTTGGTGATGCCGAGCAGTTTCTGAGGATTGACGGTGATCGAATCGGCCAGCTCCAGGCCGCTCAGCCGCTGGCGATGGGCGGGAGCCAGGGCAAACACCGCCCCGATCGCCCCATCGACATGCAACCAGTGGCCGTGGCGGCGGCAGTGGGCGGAGATGGCGGGCAGGGGATCGATGGCACCGCGCACCGTGGTGCCAGCCGTGGCCACCACCGCCAGCACGGGGATGCCAGCCTGGGCGAGCTGGTCCAGCCGCTCCGCCAGGGCATCGGGCTGCATCCGCCCCTGGGCATCGACCGGCAGTCGGATCAAGCCCTCAGCGGCCAGCCCCATCACCGCCATGGCCTTGTCCAGCGAGACATGGGCGTCGGCACTGCAGAGCACCACCGCGTCGCCGCGGCACCCCAGGCCGCGACTGCGGCGGGCCGTGACCAGGGCCATCAGGTTGCTGAGGGAGCCGCCGCTGGCCGCGACGCCACCGGAGCGATCGCCCAGACCAAGCTCGCCGGCCAACCAGGAGCAGAGGCTGCGCTCCAGCCGGGTCAGACTGGGGGAGAGCTCTTCGGCCAACAGATTGTTGTTCAGGCCGGCACAGATCAGATCGGCGGCGATCGAGGCCGCCAGGGGCGGGGGATCGAGATGGGCCAGCGCGCCCGGGTGATTGGGATTGAAGGCCCCCTCCATCACCAGCTGAAGGTCCGCCAGCAAACGCTCCGGGGCCAGGCCCTGCAGCTCCGGTTCCACGGCCGGCAACACACTCAGGGCCGGCAGGGGCGCCGCCGATCCGGCCTGACCGAGCCACTGACACAACAGGCTGGAAGCCTGATGCAGAAAACGCTCCAGCTGGGGATCGAGCCCGACTGGAGAGGCAAAACCGCTGAGCGCGGCAGTCCCAGCCGGCGCGGGTGCCTGGGAAAGCCGCTGTACGGAGGGCGCGCTGGCCAACGAGGAGGGTCGGTGTGGAGGCATTCTGCCCCGTGCCCTGCCGCCCACGGCTACAAGGGAAGGATGGAGCAGCAGCAGCGCGACGACGACTGGATGGGCCGCCTGTTGCGCCAGGCTGAGCGGGTCGGAGCGCTCGGTGAGATCCCTGTGGCGGCGGTGATCCTCGACCGCCGGGGCCACTGCCTGGGCTGGGGCAGCAACCGTCGCCATTGCCATCAGGATCCCCTCGGCCATGCCGAACTGGTGGCCCTGCGTCAGGCGGCGGCTCTGCGGGGGGATTGGCGGTTCAATGACTGCAGCCTGCTGGTCACCCTGGAACCCTGCCCGATGTGCGCCGGTGCCCTGATCCAGGCCCGCATGGGCCGGGTGGTCTTCGGTGCCGGCGATGCCAAGCGGGGTGCCCTGGGCGGCTGCCTCAATCTGGCCGCCGATCCCAGCGCCCACCACCGGATGGAGGTGCTCGGTGGGGTCCGGGCCGAAGCCGCCCAACGCCAGCTGAGCGACTGGTTCCGCCGCCGCCGCTCCCGGACCTGACAAAGCGCCGAGGGGCAGGCAGCAACGGTGGCCTCCGTTGCTGGCCGCCCTGGACAGGCGCTAGCGCCGCCGAAATCAACGGCACGCGCAACGCTCGACAGGTTGTGGCATCACGCCATCAACCAGCTGCTCTGCAGGCGTCGTGCACGAACGCAGAGCTATGGATCTGCAGGTTGACCGATGACGGCGAACCTGAACAGAGCCACAGCGATCGGGTTGAACGCGAGCCAGCTGGTCCGTTGATCTCAGGCGATGGTGGCCATCGCCGGGGCACCGGGCGTGAAGGCGGGGAGTTCCGTTTCCAGCAGGCGCAGCAGCCGCTCGACATTTTCCGGGGTGCTGTTGTAACCCATCAGGCCGATGCGCCAGACCTTGCCCGCCAGGGCACCGAGGCCACCCCCGACTTCGATGCCGTGGGTATCGAGCAGATGGCGGCTGAAGGCCTTGCCGTCGACCCCCTCGGGGATGCGGACGGTGGTCAGGGTGGGCAGGCGCAGCTCCTCGGGAACATGCAGGGTGAGCCCCAGCCCCTCAAGACCGGCCCAGAGCTGCTCGGCGTTGCGGCGATGGCGGGCCCAGGCCTGGTCGAGGCCCTCTTCGGCCAGCAACCGCAGTGCTTCACGCATGCCGAAGTTCATGTTGACCGGGGCGGTGTGGTGGTACACCCGGTCGCTGCCCCAGTACTGGTTGAGCAGGGAGACATCCAGGTACCAGTTGGGCACCTTGCCGCTGCGGGCAGCCAGCTTGGCCTCGGCCCGGGGCCCCATGGTGAAGGGACCCAGACCTGGAGGGCAGCTCAGCCCCTTCTGTCTGCAGCTGTAGGCCAGATCCACCTGCCATTCGTCGAGCAGCAGGGGCACCGCCCCGAGCGAGGTGACCGTGTCGAGCAGCAGCAGGCAGTCGTGCTGTCGGCAGAGTTCACCGATGCCCGCCATCGGCTGGCAGACGCCGGTGGAGGTCTCGGCGTGCACCATCGCCAGGATCGCCGGCTTGTGCGTGATCAGGGCCTGCTCTAGCTCGTCGAGGCTGAAGGCCTCACCCCAGGGACGCTCGATCGTGACCACATCGGCCCGATAGCGACCGGCCATGTCCACCAGCCGCAGACCGAAATAGCCCATCACTGCCACCAGCACCTTGTCGCCGGGTTCGATGGTGTTGGCCAGGGTGGCCTCCATGGCGGCGCTGCCGGTGCCGCTCATCGGAATGGTCAGGCGGTTGTCGGTCTGCCAGGCGTAGCGCAGCAGCTCCTGCACTTCCCCCATCAGCTGGATGTAGAGGGGGTCCAGATGCCCGATCGGAGGGCGGGACAGGGCCTCAAGCACCTTGGGATGGGCGTTGGAAGGACCGGGACCGAGCAGCAGTCGTTCAGGCGTGGCGATCGGATCGAGCTGGAGCCGGTGACTGGAGTTGACAGGAGGCTGCTCGGAAAGAACCAAGACCGGAGCGGCGGTGGACGGGTGGGGTGAGGTTAGGGAATGACGGCCCCCCAGCGCTGGGCGCGGCTGCATCAGAAACTGAAGCTGATCTCCAGGGCCATGGGGAGCCGCGGACAATCGGCGATCAGCGGGCCCGGACGTTGCTGCAGGCCAGCCCGCGCACCAGGTGATCGAAGGGCACGCGCACCACAGCAGCGGCGTCGCTCACCCCGGCTTCGGCCAGCATTTCGCTGAGGACTTCGCCCAGCAGGGCGATGCCACGCACCGTGGGTCCGGTGGGCACCCCGAGGCTCTTGTAGGTGTCGTCCAGGCCGTTCAGCACCCGTTCGTCGAGGATCGTCAGATCGTCGGCGATCAGGGCGTAGCTGGCGTAGCGCAGAAAGTAATCCATGTCGCGCAGGCAGGCAGCCAGCCGACGGGTGGTGTAGGCGTTGCCTCCGGGCAGGAT
>CAIKWV010000469.1 GCA_903831165.1 uncultured cyanobacterium | reverse complement strand
TGGCGTTCCAGAGCAACGGGATCGCCGCGCTGGGCAGCTCCAGCCGGCTGAAACGTTGCCAGCGGGAGAGCTGGTAGAGGCTGGCCGCTTCGGTGAGCTCCTTGGGGACGGTGCGCAGCGATTGATAGAACGAGAAGGTCATGTTCCAGACCTGGCTGGTGAAGATCGCGAAGATCGACGCCGCCTCAAGGCCCAGCAGACTGCCCGGAAACAGGGCGATGAAGCCGGTCACGGTGATCGACAGGAAGCCCAGCACCGGCACCGATTGCAGGACGTCGAGCAGGGGCACCAGCACCCGCTCGGCCCGGCGGTTGTGGGCCGCCAGGGAGCCGTAGATCAGGGTGAACAGCAGCGAAGCCCCCAGGGCGATGAACATCCGCAGGCTGGAGCGGCCGGCGTATTCCGGCAGGTTGCGGGGATCCAGCGAGATGCTGGGGCTGATCTCCGGTGGCCGGAAGCTGATCATCGCCCCGGAACCCACGTGGGCGATCAGGGCCAGCAGGGTGAGCACCCCGAGGATCACCGCCAGGTCAGCCAGCCCGAAGGCCGCCGGCTGGCGCAGCGCCTCGGGTTGCGGCAAGGGTTTCATGCCCGCCTGGCAAGGGGATTCAGACTGTAGGTAGCCGCCGAGGTGCCCCAGCCGACAGCGGCCCGCGCCTCTCCCCTGGTACCGAAGCCAGGGTGGGTGGTAGCCCAGGGTGCGCGAAAGCGATTGGCTGGCCTGCGCGGGCCTGGGGCGGGCCCATCGCCGAGACCGTTGGGCCCGCTCGACGCCGAGCCGGTACCGGAGGTCGTCATCGCAGAATCACGCCGCCAGGACCGGAGAGGCGGGGCCGATGTCGCAGGAACAGGAGCAGCGCCTGAGCACGCTGCTGGCTCGCTTCAACGAGCCGGTGATTCCCGAGGACTCCCTGCAACGCTGGCTGCGGCAGTTCGCCAGCGGCGATCACGGGATCGCCCTGCGGCTGCTGGAGTGCGTCGAGTTCCATGGCTACCGGCGGCTCCAGACGGAATGCCGCCAGTTGCATCGCCAGCTGATGGCGGATCTCGGAGCCCGGGGCTTCGATACCGAGCACTATCGGGACATTGACTTCAGTCGGGCCTTTACCGGCAAGAGCGGCGATCTGATTTGCTATCTCTACCGCCGCACCAACCGCATCCCGGTCACCTCCTTCCACAGCATCGAAGCTCTGCAGGAGCGTCGTGCTGGCCTGGGTGAGCGGGCCCTGGTCATTCTTGATGACTACATCGGCACCGGCTCCCAGTTTCTGCTGCAGTTTCTGGCTCGATGTCCGGGAGACATCGCCCTGCTCAACGCCTACGCCGTCTTCCGGGTGGGGGCGATCGCCGTGCATGACGACGCCCGCCACAAACAGCAACTCCTGGCCCAAGGCGACATCGATGCCGTGATGGCGATCGAGGAGCAGGAGCTGGCCTGCATTGACTTCAGCCATGATCGCCAGCAGCTGGTGGCGGCACTGGCCTCGGTGGAATGGGACAGCGGTGGGCTGGAGGCGGTGGCGCGGGACTTTCCCGTCAACCAACACCCCAGCCTCAACCAGGACGAACGCTGGCTACTCACCGACTTTCTGCAGCGCAGCGGTGCGGTGGCGTTTGAGAGTGTCACCGGCTTTCTGCTCGGCCATCACACCTTCTTCTATGGCGCGCCGAACGCGCTGCCCCAGCTGCTGCTGCCCCTGTTTCGCCGGGTCGAGGATTTCACCAGCTACGACATCAGCGTGCAGCAGGGTCTGCCCTGCGACATCATCGACTACGACATCGCCAATCCAGAGCCGATCACGCGGCTCTATCCACGTCAATCCGGTTGAAGACGACGCGCCGATGCTCTTGCAGGCAGGATCAACTCCTGTCGCTGCTCGATGGGGAGCGATCCCTCAAAGGCGGCCATCAGTCAGCTGGTGATCACCATGGCGAGCCTGTCTCACTAGCTCTTCAGCCCCAGGACCCACAGCCGCATGCCCGTGACCCCGGTTCAGCGTTGTGGCCTGGTGATGGTGCGCGGTGGGTCAGCCGCCATCCTGCCGAGGTCGGGCTACCGCTTGGACCGCCACTGCTTTGATCCTGGCCATGCAGACCCCTGAACTCGAGCGACTGGAGACGATCAGCCGTGACTACAGCGAGACCCCCCGCCGCGTTCTGTTCGTCCTCGGCGGCGGCGGAGAGAGCGCTGCCGGCGTCTTTCGGCAGTTGGCCCAGGCTGTGCAAACCACCATCGATCCCCATCAGCTCGAGTCGATGGCGGCCGGCCACTGCCGCTCTCTGGTGGTCTCGACACCTGTGCAGATGGTGCCGGAGTTCGTGCGATCGCTGGCCCTGGCCCAGATCGCCATCTACCAGGTCCGATGGCTGGAGGAGCAGCTGAAATCAGGCCCGGAGTGTTGATGCCAACCGGTAGGCGCTCGCCTCGGTCGCTGCGCAGGAGCACGGCGATCTCAGCAGATGCGTCACCATGCCAGTGTCTTCGAACCCGGGACCGTGGCCAGCTCCGCCCCACGACCTTGCGAGCCTCCCAGTGGCGAGACCTTGCTCGCCCTGGAGCAGGGCGTCCGCCACGGGGGCACCGGCCTGAAGGCCAGCGATCTGATCGGCTGCTGGCAGCTGGATCAGGTGTGGCCCAAGGGCAGCCCGCGTCCCTCTTCCTTCAGCGGCCTGCTGTTGCGCGGCCTGGGGGCGCGACTGGAGATTGCGGCAGCGGGCGAGGGCCTGCGGCTTCGCAATGCGGTGAACCTTGGTCCCCTGGAGCTGCGTTTTCAAGGTCTTGGTCAGCTGGTGGGGTCCCGGCCCCTGCTGGAGTTCTCGTTTGAGCGCCTGGAGCTGCACCTGGCGGGCCGCTGCCTGCTGCAGCGCACGCTGCCGAGTCCCGCGCCGCGGCGCCTGCCCTTCTTCGCCCTGATCGCCCGCAGCCCGGAGGGTTGGCTGGCCGCCCGGGGGCGCGGCGGTGGGCTGGCGTTGTGGCGACTCCAGCCGCACCACTCGCCTGGGCCCACGGCGCTGGCCGTGCCCCCCGCCGGATAGGGCGATAACCGGCAGAACATTCCCGTCCTGGCCAGCAGCGACGACAGGCAGCACCCCCACCTCCGTGCTCCACACCAGCGCTGACAGCGCCCTGCATCGGTTAGCCCAGCATGGATTGCCTCCATCCCTGGTCCGGAGCCGCGGGCTGGATAGGCGTCGACCTGGCAATCACCAGACGGCTCAGACTTTCCCCATGAATTCACCCCACAATTGGGCTGCCAGTGCTCCTGAGGCATAGTCGGCTGGGCGATTGTCGTCGTTGCCCATCCAGATGCCGGTGAGGATGCCGCGACTGGGTGAGTAGCCGATGAACCAGGCATCCACGCCATCGTTGGTGGTGCCGGTCTTGCCGCGGGCATCCGCCACCACGCCGGCATTGCGGCCGGTGCCCACCTGCACCACCCGTCGCAACAGGCCATCCATCGCCAGGGCCTGCTGCGGTTCGATCAATTGCTGGGGTTTTTCACCAATCGGTGTTGTGACGCCACGGGGCGGACACTGGGCCAGGTTGAGCGTTGACTTGCAGATGCCCAGGTCATAGATCTTGTCGACACCATGCATCGGCACGCTGCGTCCACCATTGGCGACCACCGCATAGGCGCGGGCCATTTCATAGAGCAGGGTTTCGCGGCCACCGAGCACCATGCTGTAGCTCTGCTCCAGTGGTGTGCTGATGCCCAACTGCCGGGCCCTGTGGATCACCTGGTCGAGGCCAGCCTTGTCGGCCAGGCGCAGGGCGACCACATTTTCGGAATAGGCGAAGCCATCGGCCATGCTCATGCGGCCGTCGCTGCCCACCGGGCCATGGCCGCAGCCGGCCACATAACTCAGGCGGGCGCAGGAAATCAGATCCTGGGGTTTTGAGCCCGCCTCCAAGGCGGCCAGGTAGGTGAACAATTTGAAGGTGGATCCCGGTTGGCGCATCGCCTGGACCCGATCAAAGCTGGATTGCTTGTAATCACCCCCACCCACATAGGCGAGGATGGCGCCACTGTTGATGTCGATGGCAATCAGGGCCGCCTGGGTCATCCCCAGGGGCCTGGCCTTGGTCTCAAGAAACGTGCGCAGTTGCTTCTGGGCCAAAGCCTGCAGATGGGGATCGATCGTGCTGACAACATGATAGTTACCGCCTTCTTGTTCGGCATTCAGATTCAGGGCAAAGCGCGTGCCTGCCAGCTCCGCCATCACATAGTCGCTGAAGAAGGGATAACTGGTGAACGAGGACTGCCGGCAGGCCGAAGGGTCGGTGTTCAGCGGTCTACGGGTGGCATCAATCAACTGTTGATCGTTGATGAAGCCTTCTTCATGCATGCGCTTGAGCACCAGGTCGCGCCGCAGCTTTGGCGTCCAGATGCTCTCATCCAGTCCTGGTTTTTCCTTGGTTCCCGTTCGTTGTTCCCGTTCTTCCCGCTCAATGCGCACCGCCGCCGGCGAGGGGGCGTAGCAGGGGCTGTAGCCGTTGGGCAACGGTAGTAGTCCCACCAGAAACGCCGCTTCGGCCAGATCAAGCTGGCGGGCCGACTTGCGGAAATACAAGCGGGCCCCCTGCTCAAAGCCATCGGCACCGAGGCCGAGATGGGCGCGATCGAGATACATCTTCAGGATCTCGTTTTTGCTGAATCCCGTCTCCAGTTGCCAGGCCATCCATAGCTCCCGCAGCTTGCGCGCGAAGCTGTAGTCGTTGCCGACCGCTGGGTAATAGATGCGCGCCACCTGCTGGGTCAGCCCACTGCCGCCGCCGCTGTGGCGCACCAGCGAACGCAAGGTGCCGAACAGGTCCAGACCGCTGTTCCAGCCGAAGCGGGAATCCTCCGAAGCCAGCAGGGCCTGGCGCAGCGGCAGGGGGTAGTCCTGGAGGCTGGGCAGGGCAATCGCCGAGCCCTCGCGGGCATCGATCTGGCGGCCATCGGCGCTGACGATCTTGACCGGTCCGCCGATCGCCCGGATGTGGGAGCCGCCGGCAATGCTGCTGGCCAGCAACAGTCCGCCCATCGCCAGCCCCGAGACCGCCAGGGCCGTGATGCCCCCCCAGTGCCACAGGCGCTCTAGAGCGCTGCGGGGATGGCAGTAGCGCAGGGTCGGGGCACTGACCAGCGCCGAGCCCAGCCGCAGCTTGTCGCCGTGGCGCAGTCTGATGGCGCGGATGCGCTGATCGTTCCAGAACACTCCATTGGCGGAGTTGAAATCCTCCAGGCAGGGATCCCGATCACCGGCCCGCTCCCGTTCGACAAAGCAATGGACGCGGCTGACACCCTCGGCGTCGACCACCAGCTCACAGCCGGGATCCCGGCCGATGCGGATCCGCTCCGGTCCCAGGGGCAGCTGTTGCAGGCGCCGGCCATCGCGCCAGATCTCCAGCCAGGCCTGGCGAGCCCGCAGGGCGGCCCAGGCCTGGCGCGACGTCTCCAGGCGATCGGACCAGCTGCCGCTGCGCCACTGCCGGGCCAGGGCGCCGATGCCTGGAGAGGTGCTCACGGTGGCTGACAATGCCGTCGCCGCACTCCGATCCGCGGGGCCATGGGCCGGATCCAGCCAGTGCTCGCCTGACGTTTCTCGCCCCACCGGACCGAACACACCCCCTTGGGCCAATACACTAGTCCTGTGATTTTCAGGCCTGGTGGTGGAGCAGCGGCGCGACCCCTGGGAATCCTTCCGGCTCTGGGTGGCGCTCACGATCGGCCTCTACGCCATCCGCGCCGCCTTTGTGGTCACCTGGCCCGGCGCCATCCCTGGCTTTGTGCTGGCCCTGATGGTGCTGGTGGCCCTGGCGCTGGCGCTGCGGGCCCTGCTGTTCCCCGGCCGGGTGATCCCCTGGCGGCAAGGGGAGGGTGGTTTCTGGGCCGAGATGCGTGAGGACTGGGGACATTGGTGGCGGCGGCGCATCGGAGGTCGATGAGCGGCGACGCCTGCCTGATGCTGCGCCAGGACCCCTCCAAAGTGGCCTGGCTCGATCGCCGCGAACCGCTGACGATCGGCAGGGCCGCCAACAACAAACTCTGTCTGCCGGCGTTTGACGGCGTCGCCACCAACCATGCGGTGGTCCGCTTCTCCCGCAGCCACGGCTGGCTGGTCTGCGACTGGGGCAGCCCCCAGGGCACTTTGCTGGAAGGGCGGCGCTTCCAGCAATGCCGCCCCCTCGCCGATGGCGATGAGATTCAGCTGGGGGGGCAGGGGCCGGTGCTGGTGTTTCGTCTCTCGGGGGGGACCCCACCGCCTAACCGCCCCGGCTCGGCCGATCGCGCCGGCCAGCCCCGAGCTGCGGCCCCGGCGGTTCCGCCAGCCACGGTCGAGATCGGTGGCCGGGCCCTGGTGCTGGCCCAGGTGCGTTCCGCCTTTGTCCGCAGCCAGCCCCGCTATCCCCAGATCTTCAGCTGGTGGGCCCTCTTTGCCCTGGGGGGCCTGCTGCTGTTGCCCCTCCCCTGGCTGTTCTGGCCCTGGGAGATCGGGGCTCTGGTGCTCTGGCTGGTGCTGGGCTCGCGCAAGGACCATACCCTGGAGCTGACCTTGCGGGATGGCATGGCCTATCGACAGAACTTTGTCAGCAAGACCACCGCCCTGGCCCATCGCAATGGCATTCGTCAGGCCATCGGTCAGAGCCTCGATTCCTGATACCGGCATGGTTGCCTTGATCCGTTTATCTTCAATGGTTTGATCTGACAGTGTTGATCTTCCTCCTGATGCTGTGACCGCACTTCTGCCCCTGGGAACGACGCTGCAGTTGGAGGGCATCTCCGGGCCTCTGCGCTTGATCCGGCTGCTGGGTGGTGGGGGGCAAGGACAGGTCTATGAGGCCGAGTATGGGAAGGAGCGGGTGGCGCTCAAGTGGTATTTCCCCGGTTGTATCAGCAAGGATCGCGGCTTGGACCAACGTCTGCGGGAATGCATCCGCGCCACCAGCCCGAATCCGAGCTTTCTCTGGCCGATCGCCCTGTTGTCGCCTTCGGTTGAAACCCTCCAGCAGCACAGCATTCCCCTGGGTACATTCGGCTACATGATGGGGCTGAGGCCGGCGGACTTTGTCGGTGCCCACGAGCATGTCGGTGGCCATCTGCAGATCAGTCTGCGCCATGTGTTGCGGGCCTGTTTTTTTCTGGCTGAAGCCTTCCACGAATTGCATCTCAAGGGTCTTTGCTACAAGGATGTTTCACTCGGCAATCTCTTTCTCCAGCCGCAGACTGGTCGCATTCTGATCTGTGATAACGACAACGTTGACATTGATGGTCGCGATCTTGGCAGCGCGGTCGGCACACCGGGATTCATGGCGCCGGAGGTGCTGCTGGGCCAGGCTAGGCCGGGCACCAACAGCGACCTGTTTTCCCTGGCGGTGCTCCTGTTCCGCCTGCTCACCCGCCACGATCCGCTCAAAGGCAGTCTCGAACTTCAGATCCGTTGCCTCGATGAACCGGCGCGTCGGCGGCTGTATGGCGAGGATCCGGTGTTCATCTTTGATCTGTTGGATGAACGCAATCGTCCCGATCCGATCGAACATGCCGCTGCCCTGCTCACCTGGCCGATCTACCCTGCCCAGTTGCAGGGCCTGTTCCAGCAGACCCTGGGCGTTGGCATGAGGGAACCCGGGCGCCGGGTCTACACGGGCCAATGGAAAACGGCCCTGGCCAGAACCCTGGATCAACGTCGCCTCTGTCCCGCTTGCGGCCAGGAAGTGTTCACGCAAGCGGACCAGTCCAGCCTGTGCTGGGCCTGTGGACAGATGCTCCCTTCAACCCCAAGGTTCAAGACGGTTCGCGGCGATGTGGCCGCCGCAGCGGATAACGAACTGCACCGGCATCATTTCGATTCGCTCGTCAGTGAGTGCATCGATCATCCCCTGGCCAGCATCGAAGCCCACCCGCTCAAAGCCTCAGTTCTTGGTCTCAAGAACCTGTCCAGCGAAACCTGGACCGCCGAACTGGAGAATGGTGAATCCTCATCTGTGCATCCCGGGCAACGTTGTAATCTCAACCTGCTCGTACGGCTGCGCACCTCCCAGGGCTCGATCGATCTGATCCGCTGATTCATCAGCTTTTCCCATACCTGCGATGGCTTTCCCCAACGTTCAACTCTCCAAGCGCCCCCTGCATTTCATTTATATCTGTGATTGCTCGGGCTCGATGCAGGCCAATGGCAAGATGCAGGCTCTCAACCAGGCCATTCGCCAATCCCTGCCGGGGATGGCCGATGTGGCTCGCCAGAACCCGGAGGCCAGGGTCCTGGTGCGGGCCGTCAGCTTTTCGCACCAGGCCCGCTGGCACGTGGCCGAGCCCACTCCGGTGGAGCAGCTGCAGAACGAATGGGTGGATCTCCAGGCGGAGGGACTGACCGCCATGGGCGATGCGTTGGCCTTGGTGGCCGCCGCGCTGCGCACGCCACCGATGGAGCAAAGGGCCCTGCCGCCGGTGCTGGTGCTGATCTCCGACGGCGCTCCCACCGACGACTTCGAGGCAGGTTTGCAGACCCTGTTGCGCGAACCCTGGGCCCAGAAGGCCGTCCGCCTGGCGATCGCGGTCGGTCACGATGCCGATCTGGAGACCCTGCAGCAGTTCATCGGCCCGGAGCCCCGATCGGGCGCCACTGCGGCCGCCGCCGGCGATCGTCTTCCCGGTGAGCCCAACGCTCGCTCCGGCCGCAGGCCCCTGCAGGCCAGCAATGCCACCACCTTGGCGCAGTACATCCAGTGGGCCTCTACCGCCGTGGTGGGTTCGGCCTCGATGCCGGTGAGCCAGGTCGGCAGCCCCAGCCCCCAACAGGCCAATGTGCCCCTGCCTGACCTGCCCCCGACCGTGATCGGACAGGTTGTCTGGTGAGCAGCTGGCTGCGCCCGCTCTGCTGCACCCGCACCGGCGCTGCCCACGCGCGCCGAGGCAGCCCCTGCCAGGACGCCTCCGGATCGCACAGCTTTCGCGACCGGGATGGAGCGACGGTGCGGGTGATGGTGGTCGCCGATGGTCATGGCGGCGCTCGCTACATCCACAGCGCCGTGGGTAGCTGGCTGGCCTGCCGGATTGCCCTGCGCACGGTCCAGCAGCTGTGGCCTCCGAGCCAGGCCATGGATTGGCAGCATTGGTTGGCGGCGGATCTTCCCCAGGTGATCCACCGCCGCTGGCTGCGGGCCGTGAACAGACACTGGCGGGCCCAGCGGCCGGGCGATGCCGCTGCGGAATGTTCCCCCCTGTTGTACGGCACCACCCTGGGCCTGGTGGTGATGACGCCGAACTGGTGGGGGCAGACCGGCCTGGGCGACTGGGATCTGCTTCAGGTGCGGGCCCAGGCTGCCGCCTTGGTGGGTGAGGAAGCGGACCCCGGCACCGGCGGTGAGGCCACCTTCAGCCTTTGCCTGAACCATGCCGCCGCCCATTTCGCGCCGCGCACGACGATCGAACGCCTGGAGCCCGATCAGGAGGCGTTCACCCTGCTGCTGAGCACCGATGGCATTCGCAAATCCTGCAGCACCGATGACGATTTCCTTGCCCTCGGCCGCTATCTGAGTGGGGCGCCGGCCCCGGCTGAGCCCGAGTCGGCCCTTGATCTGGCGGCCAGCCTGGACCGCATCAGCAGCCAGGGCAGTGGCGACGACGTCAGCGTGGCCATCGCCCACTGGCGGCCGGGCGAGCCGGTGGCCCGCCAACCGCTGATCCCCGTCCCGCGGCTCCCGAGCGCCAGCAAGCCCCAGCTGAATCCCCGTTGGCCCCAGGGCCTGAACCCCGGGCTGCCGCCTTCACCCCCGCCCTCTAGCGGTGACCGTCCCGAACATCCACGATCCGAACGTCCTAGATCCGCACGCCCCGAACGCACCTCATCGCAGCCCACAGACAAAGCCCCAGCCGAACCCAAGGCGCTGCAAGTTCCACAGCGTTCGCGTCGCCCCCGGCCCTGGCTGCTGGCCGCCGCGGTGATTGCCGGTGCCGTTGCGTTCTGGTCGGGCAAGGGGCACTGGGTTGGGTTCATGCCCCTGGCAGGGCCCCCGGCGCCCCAGCTGGATGCCGGACCGCAGCAGGTGCTCGCACCGGTGCGCCGACAGGTGCGGGATCTGTGTGCGGGCAGGCTGCCGATCCTTCCGACCCTGGCGACACGGCGCTCAACGTTCACAGCGTTGCGCCAGGGACGCCTGCACCCTGTCTCGCTGCTGGCGGCCAGCAACCGGGACCCGCTCGCGGCTCTGATTGCCCTCAGCCATGACCCTGTCACGGGCGGACTCTCGGACAAACCCGCTTTCACCGGGCTGCAGCTCTGTCCGTCGCTGAAGCAGGCCCTCAGCCAGCTCTGGCAACAGAACCCGGCCGCTTCTGTCCAAGCCAGCCCCGAACACTCCGGCGCCCCTGCAGCTCAGGAAGCACCACGCACCCCCTCAATCCCGTCTCCCCTGACGCCCCCCACGGCGTCCGCTGGATCCAGCCAGCGCCCTTAGGGAAGCTCTGGGCAACAAGGCCTAGATGTCTCCCCATGGCTCTCTTTTGTTTGGATTGAACAATTGATGGGCATCGCTGGCCTGAATCGGTCTAAATTCAGCTTATTTGCTCTCTATTTCTTTCCATTGAGGCCCGTTTGGAGCCATTGCGGGCACACCACTACCCCATTGACGTCTTGCATAGCAACTGATGCCGGACCATGAACAAGTTGGCTAGTGCCGCCAGCCCATTCATCTTGCAGCGATTCTAGTGGCTCCGCCACGCTCGGTCGGCGGCCTCGGTAGGAACATTCCGCGGAGTCGTCTCATCAGGGATCCGGTCACTGATTATGTCGATGCCAGCGAATCGGCGCATCGTCGGCACCTCGATCCATGCATCCTCCATGCCTGGATCGCTGAGGTCGTACCACTGCTGCATCAGATCAATCCGCAGCATGGTTCCCAACGGGTAAGGAGGGCGACCGCCCTTGGAGCTGGTCTTGGGGTAATGGGGCTCGATCAGGTCGATCAGCGCTTTCCATGGCACAACGGCCTCCATCTCGGCCAGAAATCGCTTGCGCTTGGTGCGCTGTTTGGCCGTGGTCTGCTCGTAATCACTAAAGCCAAGCTGCTTGCCGCCCATGAACCCGGTCCATACCTGCGATCACGGATCTATTTGCGCTTGAATGGGCTGGGTTTCCCAGAGTCTCCCTAACTCGTCGACCGAGTTATGAAGCGTCAGGGATCGTTGAAGCAACCACATGTCCAGACCTGATGGTGAAAGCCTGGCCCTGCCAACAAGAAAGTTCAGGATTGATAGTAAAAGCCCTCACCAGAAATCACCTGGCGCACCACCGAGCAGCGGCTGGCGACCCTCCACAGCGCCTGATGGATCGGGGTGGGGTCATGACGCACCAGTAGCGGGAATCGCTGCCTCAGCAAGTCGGTGCCGCGCCAGGCGTTGTAATGGGGAATGCGAGAGTCGATGTGGTGGCACACATGGGTTGCCCCAATTCCGTGGTGGAGAAAGTTGAGCACCGGGCCGTAGGGACGATCCACCGTCTGCAGGGCACCCTTGGCCCAGGTCCAGTCGCCGCTCGTGAAGTGGGGAATGTCGAGATCGGTGTGATGCAGCCAGGTGTACCCCACCAGCCAGGCGTTGATCACCAGATAGGGCAGTCCGTAGACGCCCAGCACCCGCGCCGGAGACCACTGCACGGCGGCCAGCCCCAGGATCACCAGCATGGTGATCACACCGAGATTGGAGAGCAGCATCGACCGGCAGAACGAGTCGGGAAACAGGGGCTTGGGACCATTGCGAAACGGTGCGCCGGGCCAGAAGTGGGAGGTCGGCGCTCCGTAGTCGGATCCGCCCGCCACACCAAAGAACAGATAAAGCGGCCAGCCGAGCAGCAGATGATTGACCAGCGCCAGGCTGCCGAACAGGGCGGTGCCCAGCCGCTGGTTCAGAGCCAGCATCAGCCGGCCCGTAGGCGATGCCGCCTGGGGCGGCACATGGGTTTCGCCTCCCTCGAGGTGGTTGCAGTGGGCGTGGTGCACGGCGTGGCTGCGCTGCCAGGCGAAGTAAGGCACCAGCAGCAGGCTGTGAAGCACGAACCCCACCAGCGCCTCGACACGACGGTTGGGATGGAAGGCGTGATGACCGCACTCATGGGCGATGACCCAGCAGCCCATGGCCACGGTGCCGGTGACCAGCCCGTAGAGCAGCCAGAGGGGGGCCGCCCCAGGCGCAAGGGGGATCTGGGTGCCGAGCCCGTAGGCCAGTAACGAGAGGGCGAGGGAGCCCCCCAGACTGGTCCAGGCCTTGCGGGGGTTGAGCTCGAGCAGCTCGGGCGGCAGACAGTACAGGAGCTCGGCTTTGCTCGGATGGAAGCTTGAAAGGGTGGGCTGGGAAACGGCGATGTACCGCGGATCTGCATCACGCTAGACACCTCGTGACGGCCGTCGGTTCCGACCTAACGGGAGCACGACGGGTTGGTGGATCGTCAAGCAGCCGTTCACCCCCCGCTTCGCGGTGCCGACGTTGATCCGACATCCTGAGCTCCATTCCAAGTGACGTTGGGTGCCACTCGATCCCACCACCCTTCGGCCCCTGCCGAGCACGCCAGCGCTGAGCGGAGTGCTCGAGACCCTTGCCTTCTTTCGCGATCCTGACTTCGCCCGCTCCCGCTTCGAGCGCTACGGCGATGTCTACGAAACCAGCCTGCTGGGGCAACGCACCGTATTCATTCGCGGCGGCCAGGCGATCGGCGACCTGTTCGCCCAGGGCGATGCGGTCCAGGGCTGGTGGCCAGACAGTGTGCGCGAGCTGCTGGGGCCCCTGTCGTTGGCGAACCGCAACGGTGCCGACCACAAGGCCCGCCGCCGGGTGGTGGGCCAGCTGTTTGCCTCGGCTGCCCTCAAGCGCTATAGCCCGACCATCGTGGCGCTGGTCAACGAGCTCAGCCAGGAGCTGATCGCCTCAGAGGCGCCCGTGGCCCTGGTGCCAAAGCTGCGGCGTTTTGCCTTCAGCGTGATTGCCAGCACGGTGTTGGGGCTTGACGCCGTTGATCGCGATGTTCTGTTCGTGGATTTCGAAACCTGGTGCCAGGGTCTCTTTTCGCTGCCAGTCGCGTTGCCCGGCAGCCCCTATGCCCGTGCCCGCCAGGCCCGCCAACGGCTGCTCAGGCGCCTGGGCGCTGTGCTCAAGAAGGCGCAGGCCGCCATGGGTGCCGGAGCGCCCCTCGCCGCCGGCGGCCTTGATCTGCTGGCCGGTGGCCTGGATGAAGCCGGTCTCCCCCTGGGCGACGACGACGTGGCGGAGCAGCTCCTGTTGCTGCTGTTTGCCGGCTACGAAACCACCGCATCCGCCCTGAGCTGCCTGCTTCTGACCCTGCTGCAACATCCAGCCGAGCTGGCCTGGCTGCAGGAGGAACTGGACGTCTTGCCGTGGCCGCCTGAGGAGGGGGAGGCTGGGACCGCCACCGACGCCCTCCGGGCCCCGCGGCTCGATGCGGTCGTGAAGGAGGTGATGCGGCTGACCCCGCCGGTGGGAGGTTTCTTCCGCCGCACCCGGGAGCCCATTGCCCTGGCGGGTGTGCTGGTGCCAGCCGATCGGGTGGTGCAGGTGAGCATCGCCGCCAGCCAGCGCCATGGGGCCGATCCGGAGGATCTGGCGATCTTCCGGCCGCAGCGGCATTTGGACGGTGACACCGCGGTCACCTTGCTGCCGTATGGGGGCGGTGAGCGGGTGTGCCTCGGCAAGGCGCTGGCGGAGCTGGAGATCCGGCTGCTGGCGGTGGGGCTGCTCCAACAGCTGACCTTGGAGCTGGAGGCGGGTCAGGACCTGACGCTCAGGGTCATTCCCAGCCCCTCGCCGGCGGATGGCCTGCTGGTGCGCCCCTACGCCAGAGCCAGCTAAGCCTTCAATCTCACCAGTACGGGGGGCCTCGGACTGGAACCGGGCTGCTGTTCAGGCCGCAGCGGTGGAGCGGTGAAACCACGGCCCCCAAGAGCTGCGACCACGCTCAACATCTCTTCACACTAGGGTGACGGGAAAGATTTCCAGTCCTTGAACGACCTTCTGGCTGCTGTTTACCTGATCTGTTTTGCGGTGATCGCCGGTGGAGCTTTCGCCTTGATGAGCCAGAACCTGCGCGGCTCGGTTCCGCTGGCTTCTGCCCAGAGAAGCGGCTCCAAACCTAAGCGCCATCCTGAGGCTCCCGAGCCCGGCGATGAAGTGCTTTACGTCGACCTCAGCCGGGAGCGGCTGGAGGAGCTTTATCAAAGGGCGTCGTAAAACTTCTCCAACTACGGCGGCTTGCTTGAGTCAATCCTGACGAGTCCAGCGCTTCCGCCGCTTGGCAGTTGCTGAGCGGGGATCTTTTTTAGGATTCAACAGAGTTCATCCCCAGTCGATCTGAGGAGCAATGCCCGGTGCCAAAGGCGATGGCGATGACGTCGTAGACACCGGATAGCGAGCTCTGAAACCCTCACGCTGCACATCCAGAGCGGCTGAGGCTGTGACGACGACAAACGAGACCAGGAGCCTGGCGGCTGCATCTGGGCATAGCCCCTGCTAAGGGGAGGCTCCGGCTTGATGGTCCTCGGGTGGCACAGCCGGGTCCGCAGGCCGCCCTCCGGATCCCCGCCGCGGCAAGGGTCGGGCCTGGCTCGCCATTGGAGCATGGGGCGCTGTCG
>CAIKWV010000468.1 GCA_903831165.1 uncultured cyanobacterium | reverse complement strand
CGTGGCTATGGCCATCCCGAAGTGGATGCAGCCGTTGCAGATACCGTGGCAGCCGGCAACATGAGCACTCTCAACTGCCCAGAAGAGGTGTGGTTGGCAGAGCGGCTTGTGCAGCTCCACCCCTGGGCTGAAATGGTGCGCTTCGCCCGCACCGGCGGTGAAGCCAATGCGATCGCCATCCGGATAGCCCGCGCCGCCACCGGCCGCGACACAGTGGCGATCTGTGGTTACCACGGCTGGCATGACTGGTATCTTGCGACCAACATCCAGAACGACTCTGGCCTGGAGGAACATTTGTTGCCAGGGCTTGAACCCAACGGCGTGCCCCGTGCCCTGGCAGGAACCGTGCAGCCCTTCAGCTTCAACCGGCTGGATCAGCTGGAGGGCATCGCCGCCAACCATGAGCTCGCGGCCGTGAAGATGGAGGTGCAGCGCACCGCACCACCGGATCCAGGCTTTCTGGAGGGCGTGCGCAACCTGTGCAGCCGCCTTGGCATCGTTCTGATTTTTGATGAGTGCACTTCTGGGTTCCGCGAAACCTTCGGTGGGCTGCATAAGAAATACGGAGTAGAACCAGATATGGCGATGTTCGGCAAGGCACTGGGTAATGGTTATGCCATCACGGCCACGATAGGCAGGCGTTCGGTGATGGAGGCTGCTCAGAACAGTTTCATCAGCAGCACGTTCTGGACTGAGCGCATCGGCCCTACCGCAGCCCTTAAGACCCTGGAGGTGATGGAGCGCGAACTCAGCTGGGATCGGGTCACGGCAATCGGCCTTGAGCTGCGTCAAAACTGGCAGGCATTGGCAGATCGGCATGGCCTGACTATCACGCATAACGGCTTGCCTGCTCTCTCCGGGTTTGCATTCCAGAGCGATAAAGCCCTGCAGTACAAGACACTCATCACTCAGGAGATGCTCAAGCGCGGTTACCTGGCTGGAACAAGCTGCTACACCTCGCTGGCGCATACCCCAGACGTGGTTGAGCCTTATCTGGCCCATCTCGATTCGGTGTTTGGGTTGATTGCAACCTGTGAAGCCGGCCGGCCGGTTGACGAGCTGCTTGAAGGCCCGGTCTGCCACAGCGGATTTCGCCGGCTCAACTGAATCTTCGAGAGTCACGTCTTCGATTCGTAACCGGCAGTGCCATCTGCATGAACCGCTTCGCTTTCCGCTGTGATGCTTCTCAGAAGATTGGCAGTGGCCATGTGATGCGCTGTCGCACATTGGCTCGAGTCCTGCAGCGTCGTGGTGCTGAGATCACGTTTCTCTGCCGCCACCATCCCAGCGATCTGATCGCACTGTTGGAAGAGGAGTTCAGGGTACTGGTGCTTGCGGAGCTTCCCCTGCGTGCCCCCGACGGCGTCCCGGCTACCCCGCCTACCGGCAGGGAGCTGTACGAGACCTGGCTTGGCTGTAGCGAGGAGCAGGATGCCGCCGACTGCCTGGCGGCTTTGGCGGCAGCACAGATCGATGGTCCTGCTTGGGTTGTGGTCGACCACTACGGCCTCGGATCTGCCTGGCAAGGCCTGATGCAGCACGGCCTTGGCCAAGGGGGGCGCTCAGGCCCAGGTCTTCTCGTTCTCGATGACTTGGCGGATCGGGCTCATCAGGCCGTCGTGCTGATGGATGCCAACCGGCTCGATCCCGCAGCACCGGATCCCTACCGGCATCTGGTGCCCGAAGCCTGCACAACCTTGCTCGGGCCGGCTTATGCCCTGCTCGATTCCGTTTATCCCACGCTGCAGCCGCTGCTGCCTAGTCGGACTCAGCTAGCCAGGGTGTTGGTGTTCTTCGGGGGTGTGGATGCTGCCAATTATGCGGCGATTGCCCTTCAGGCACTCACTCATCCAGGGCTTCTGCACCTGTCAGTGGATGTGGCCATGGCTGCGGGGGCGCCGCATCGTGCCGATCTGGAGATCCG
>CAIKWV010000467.1 GCA_903831165.1 uncultured cyanobacterium | reverse complement strand
CCATGCCGGCGGCGCCGAACAG
Organism: uncultured cyanobacterium; assembly: GCA_903831165.1. GTDB lineage: Bacteria > Cyanobacteriota > Cyanobacteriia > PCC-6307 > Cyanobiaceae > Cyanobium. Next base: position 1,524 of record CAIKWV010000467.1, on the reverse strand, counting down.
ATCCCCCTGGCTGACGGGATCCGCCACCAGCGACAGCTGCAGTTCGGCTCGGGCCGCCATGGCGCTGGGGGTGGGGCTTGCCATTCTAAGGGACCCCATCGGTGGTGTCCCCGGCCCCCTGGCCAGGCCGCCTTTCCGTCACCCCCACAACTTGTGAAGGAAGCCCGCCTTCCCCCCGCCATCCCCAGTTCGCCATGGAAGAATGCCCCCCAAGGCCTGATCAGGCCAGCGCGCACCCTTCGCCATGCAGATCCTCAACACACTCACCGTTCTGGCCTTGGTGGTGATGTCCTTCGCCCTGATCGTTGCGGTTCCCGTGCTTTACGCCAGCTCCGAGGACAGCGGCCGCTCCAACCGCCTCATCTTGATCGGTGGTGCCGCCTGGGTCGCCCTCGTTCTGCTCAACTGGGGCATGAGTTACTTCGTGGTTTGAGCCGTTGACCGTTTTCGAAGGTCGCTTCACCGACGTCGGCCAACTGCGCATCGCCGTGGTGGTGGCCCGTTTCAATGATCTGGTCACGGGCAAGCTGCTCAGTGGTTGCCTCGATTGCCTCAGTCGCCACGGCATCGACGTGGCCGCCACCAGCAGCCAGCTTGATGTGGCCTGGGTGCCCGGCAGTTTTGAAATTCCCTTGGTGGCTCAGCGCCTGGCGGCCAGCGGCCGCTACCAAGTGATCATCACGTTGGGGGCCGTGATCCGTGGGGACACGCCCCATTTTGATGTGGTGGTGGCGGAAGTCAGCAAGGGTGTGGCCGCCGTGGCCCGGGACACCGGTATCCCTGTCATTTTCGGCGTCCTCACCACCGACACCCTGCAGCAAGCCCTGGAGCGGGCTGGCATCAAGAGCAACCTCGGCTGGAGCTACGGCCTCCAGGCCCTGGAAATGGGCAGTTTGATGGCGGCGCTGGCGGGGTGAAATCCAAGCGGAGCCAGCTATCCGGGCGCCTGAGGCCGCGCCAGGTTCTGCTCCTTTGTGCTGGCCTCGATCTGCTGGGGCTGGTGATCTCGGCGGCCCTGATTGACCGTCTCGACGGCACCGATCTGCTGCGCCATCCCCAGTGGCTGTTGCCGTTTGGGCTGGTTTACATCGGTTTCAGTTGGTTGTTCGGCAGCTACACCCTCTTGAAGCTGCCCCGGCTGCGGCTGTCCCTGGTGGCGGTGCGGCTGGGGCTCTCGTCCCTGGCCAGTGCCCTGATGGTGGTGTTGGCCTACTGGCTGTTCCATCTGCCGGTGGATTTCACCCTGGGCCACCGGCGTATCCAGTTGGCCCTGCTTGCAGGCATGACCCTCTGGGCCCTGGTGCAGCGCCTGTGGCTGCGGCGCCTCGCCCGGCCCGTGCAACGGCCTGGCTTGAGCCTGCTCGATCAGACCGAAAACCAGCAGCAACGCCTTTTGCCCAGCCACCTGCCGGAGGAGGCGTTGCTGCTGGATGACCTGCCCTGGAGCGACAGCCTCAGTGTGCAGCGCCAGCTCAAACGGGCCGCCGACGGACTGTTGTCCCTGGTGCTGTTGCTCGTGACCTT
>CAIKWV010000466.1 GCA_903831165.1 uncultured cyanobacterium | reverse complement strand
GGTGGGGGCAGGGGTGGCGCCAGGCGCCCGAGATCGGTGGCGGGCAGCGCGGGCCCGTCCGCCGCAGGAAGCTGTGCGCCCGCGCTGACTCCCTCCCCGCCGCCGGCGACGGCCTGCTCCTCGCCGCCGATCGCCCGGCCGCTGCGGCGATCGAGCGCCGCTTCCACCTCCGCCGGCAGGGTGAGGTTCTCGATCAACAGGCTGGGGATCTCCAGCCCCAGCTCCTGCACCTCCGCCAGCAGGCCCAGGCGCAGATCCCGGGCCAGCTCGTCGTAGCGGCCGGCCAGATCGAGGATCGAATGGTTCGCCTGGCCCAGGGCGTCGGCCAGGCGGCTGACGATCAGGTTGCGCAGCTGCTCGCTCAGGGTCTCCAGGCTGACCTGGCCCCGGTTGCCGGTCACCTCGCGGATCAGCCAGCTGGGGTCGTTGACCCGCAGGGTGAAGCTGCCGAAGCCCCGCAGCCGCACCGGTCCCAATTCCGGATCGCGCACGATCAACGGATGGCGGGTGCCCCACTTGAGATCGGTGAACAGGCGGGTGGCCACGAAGTACACCTCCGCCTTGAACGGGCTCTCGCCGCCGAAGGGCAGGGACAGCAGGCTGGTGAGGATCGGCAGATTGCGGCTGGCCAGCACGTGACGGCCCGGCCCGAAGCTGTCGGCGATGCGCCCCTCCTTGACGAACACGGCCCATTGGCCCTCGCGCACGATCAGCTGGGAGCCCAGCCTCAGGGCGTTGTCGTGGCGATCGAAGCGCCAGACCACCGTTTGGGCCTGGCTCAGCGAGCCGTCATCGGCCCATTCGACGACGTCCAGTCCCTCGCGTCGGATCGCCTGCCACAGGTGTTCCATCGGCATGCCGTCCGGCCCAGGGGCACGGTCGCAGATCTGAAGCCAACGTTAGGGGGCTGGATCGGGCAGGCCCCGTGCCGCCGGTCTGGCAGCACGGGTTTGTGGACAGAAGCCCCCGGTGCGACCAAGATTTTGTTTTGTTGTGCGGCAGCCCATGTCGCCTGTTGATCCAGCCCTCACGGCCGGCCACTCCGGCGACGACGGCCTGATGGGTTGCCAGATCTGGCTGCTCGATGACGACAAGGCCCTCTGTCGCCTGCTGGAGCCGATCCTGAACTCCAGGGGCTGGCGCACGCGCAGCTTCCATCGCCCCGATGACCTGCTGGGCGCCCTCGACGCAGGCGCCCCGGATCTGCTGGTGCTCGATCAGATGCTGCCGGACAAGCCCGGCACCCATGTGCTGGCCAACCTGCGCCAGGCGAGCTGGCGCTTTCCGGTGCTGATGCTCTCGGCCCTGGGGGCGCCGGCCGATCGCATCTGCGGTCTGGAGGTGGGCGCCGACGACTACCTCGCCAAGCCCTTCCTGCCGCGGGAATTGCAGCTGCGCATTGAAAAGCTGCTGCAGTTGCATCCGCGGCGGCGCCAGGCCCAGCGGCTGGAGGGATCCTTCTGGATGGGCAAGTTGCAGTTCGAGCCCGCCCAGTGCCGCCTCACCGGCGCCGATGGCTTGCAGTACCCGGTCAGCCGCGGCGCGGTGGCCCTGCTGCTGGCCTTCTGCCAGGCCCCCGATCAGGTGCTCAGCCGCGACCATCTGCTCGGGGCCAGCGGCAGCTTGGTGGATGCCAACACCAGTCGCAGCCTGGATGTGCGCCTGTCGCGGCTGCGGCGCCTGCTGGAGTCCATCTCGGAGGGCACCGTGCGGATCGAGACGGTGCGGGGCCTGGGCTATCGACTCCATCTGGAAGGCTCCTCTTGTCGCTGATACCGCGCCGGCAGGAGCGCCCCCTGCACCTGAGCACGGCCGATCGCAGGCGCCTGCTGCGCCATGGCCTGGTGGGCGTCCTGATCACGGCCCTGCTGCTGTTGCCACTGCGCTGGTGGCTGATGGAGCAGCCGGTCGGCGGCTTGGCCTGGGTGATGTTGTGGGGTGGGCTGGTGGTGGCCCTGGGGCTGCTGGGGGGGCTGCTGGCCTACCTGCGCGGCTGGGTGGAGCTGCCCCTGGCCCAGCTGGTGCGCGGCTTGCCCCAGGAGGCGGCCCCCCGCATTGATCTGGTGCCTGAGGAGGGTTTCGCGCCCCTGCGGCTGCTGAGCCTGCGCATCAACCGGCTGCTGGAGCAGCTCAACAGCAACGCGGTCGCCCGCGAGGCGTTGCTGCGGGGGCTGGTGCACGATCTGCGCGGACCGCTGACCCGCCTGATCCTGAGGGTGGAGCAGCTGAGGCTGGAGACCGACGTGGCCCCCGACATGATTCAGGGTCTGCAAGGCGACATCGAGGCGCTGCGCAACCTCAGCGATCAGCTGGCGGCTCTCTCCGATGACGAACCGCTGGAGAACCGGGCGGTGGTGCTGGCGCTCGACGATCTCTGCCATCGCATCGCCGACACCTACGGCCACGGCCGGGTCGAGGTGCGCACCCCCCGGCTGATCGTGCGGCTGGATCGGGGCTCGTTGCAGCGCACGCTCAACAACCTGATCGACAACGCCCTGGAGTACGGCGAGCCACCGGTGCAGATCTCGGCCCGGCTGGCGCGGCAGGACCTGCTGATCCTGGTGGAGGACCACGGCCATGGCATGCGCTCGTCCGAGCTGCTGTCGATGGTTCATCTGCCCAGGGCCGATGACCGCCAGGAAAGCCAGCATCGGGGCCTGGGGCTCTCGATCGCCCAGCACTTCTGCCGGCGCCATGGCGGCGTGCTGCATCTGGGCCAGTCCTCCCTTGGGGGGCTGGCGGTGGAACTGCGTCTGCCCCTCTCGGTGCTGGTGAGCAGCAAGGATCGCCGCCGGCAGCGTCGCGAACCCAGCCCCTCCGAGCAGCCGGACCCCTTCTCGGCAGGATGAGGGCAGCTTCGTTGGCCCCCTTGAGCGCTTTTCCCCTTCCCCCCGGCTGGCAGGCCATCGCCGGTGGCCTCACCGCCCCGGAGGGCTTCCTGGCCGCCGGCATCACCGCCGGGCTCAAGCCCAGTGGCAATCCGGATCTGGCCTTGCTGCTGGCACCGCTGGGGGCCGTCTGCGCCGGCAGCTTCACGCTCAACCGGGTGCGGGCGGCCTGCGTCGATCTCTGCGCCGAGCGGCTGGATGCCCGGGGCGGCCAGGCCCGGGCCGTGCTCACCAACTCCGGCCAGGCCAATGCCTGCACCGGCGAGCGGGGCCTGATCGACAGCCTCAAGGCCACGGAGGAGCTGGCCAAGCGCCTCGGCCTGGAGGCGGAGGAGGTGCTGATCTGCTCCACCGGGGTGATCGGCCAGCCGATTCCGATGGACACCCTGCTGGCGGGCCTGGATCCGCTGGTGGCGGCCTTGTCGAGACAGGGTGGTGAGGCGGCGGCCCGGGCGATCCTGACCACCGATCTGATCGACAAGCAGATCGCCCTCGAGGCCGACCTGGGCGGCCGCACGGTGCGGATCGGCGGCATGGCCAAGGGGTCGGGCATGATCCACCCGAACATGGCGACGATGCTGGGGTATCTCAGCTGTGATGCAGGAGTGCCGGCCGAGACGTGGCAGGCGATGGTGCGGCGGGTGGTGGATCGCTCGTTCAATGCGATCACGGTGGACGGCGACACCAGCACCAATGACACTTTCCTAGCTTTTGCAGCCGGGGAGCCCCTGAGCCCCGAGCACTGGCCTGCACTGGAGGCTGGCCTGGCGGCGGTGTCGCAGCATCTGGCCCGGGCGATCGCCCGCGACGGCGAAGGGGCCACCTGCCTGATCGAAGTGCGGGTGGAGGGGGCCGTCGATGACGCCGCCGCCCGCGCCATCGGCCGCACGGTCTGCAGTTCGTCGCTGGTGAAGTGCGCCATTCATGGCCGCGATCCCAACTGGGGCCGCATCGTGGCGGCGGCTGGTCGGGCCGGCGTTGGCTTCGATCCGGATGCGGTGGCGCTGTGGCTGGGAGAGCACCAGCTGATGGCCGCCGGCCAGCCCCTGGCCTTCGATCGCCCGGCCGCCAGCCGCTACATGAAGGAGCGCGCCGCCGGCGCCTATCTGCTGGATGACACCGTGCTGATCCGCCTGCTGGTGGGCGAAGGGCCCGGCAAAGGGGCGGCTTGGGGCTGTGATCTCACCGATCAGTATGTGCGGATTAACGCCGATTACACGACCTGATCCTGCACGGTTGCACCGCACAGTCCAGCCCCGCCC
>CAIKWV010000465.1 GCA_903831165.1 uncultured cyanobacterium | reverse complement strand
GACGTGATCCTGGTGGATTCGGCCGACTCCCTTTCGGAGAGCTTCAACCCGGAGCGCTACAGCAAGGTCATCAACTGCCAGGTGGTGACCGAATCCGGTGCCCAGCTCGGTCGGGTGCTGGGCTTCAGCTTCGACATCGAAACCGGCGAGCTCACCACTCTGGTGATCGGTGCCCTGGGCGTGCCCCTGCTGGGCGAAGGGGTGCTGAGCACCTGGGAGCTGGCCGTGGGCGAGATCGTCAGCAGCGGCAGCGATCGAATCATTGTCTACGAGGGGGCCGAGGAGAAGCTCAAGCAGCTCGGCACCGGCCTACTCGAAAAACTCGGCATCGGCGGCAGCAGCTGGGAGCAGGAAGAACGGGACCGGTTCCGCAGCGGCGTCGTGCCGGCCGAGAACCAGCTGCCGGCCGGGCTGCCCAGCGCCAGCGAGCAACGCCGCATCCAGCCGGCCACCAGCCGGGCCGTGCAACCCGAATCCGAACTGGACTACCTCGAACTGGAAGATCGGCGCGAGCGCCAGCCCCTGCGGCAGCGCCGCTACCTCGACGACGACCTGGACGGCCCCGATGCCAGCCGCAGAGTGCCGGCGCGCGAGGACGACGACCGTATTGACGATGGCCAGCGGGACTTCGGGCGCCGTGACTTCGAGGGGCGTGACTCCGGACGCCCCGAACTCGGGCGGCGTCCGGTCGAGAGCCTGGAGCGCAACTCCTACGAACCCGAAGTGCGCCAGCAGGCACCCTTCGACCGCGCTGGGCGGGAGCGCCCTGAGCCGGAATCGCCGATCAGGGACCGGAGCGACTTCGACGGTCGCGACTACGCATCCCAGCCCGGAGGCCGCCGTCGCGACGAGGCGTCGACGGAGCGGCCGCAGCCATCCCGCTGGCGCGATCAGGACGCCGAGGAGGAGCGAGCGGCGCTGAGGTCACCGGCGATTGGGGCACGCGATGAGGGGTCCCGCTACGGGCGGGAGTTTGTGGACGAGGAACGCCGCGACTGGGTGGAGCCGCCGCAGAGCAGCCCCCGCGGGGAATGGGCCGAGGAGCGGCGCCCGTTGCCGCCTGAGCGCCCTGCCCCGGTTCGCCCAGGGACTGAAAGGCCCGGACGGGAGGAGTCATTGCAGCCTTCCCGCAGGCCCCTGGCCGCCGAGCCCCGCCCCGCACGCGCTGGCGAGCCCGATCCGATCGACGTCGAGCCGGAAGTGCTGGACGACCCCTGGTGACGTTGCCGGCCCCGCTCAGCGGGGCTGGAAATCGAGCGAGGCGGAGTTGACGCAGTAGCGCTGACCCGTCGGTGCCGGCCCGTCGTTGAAGACGTGTCCCAGGTGGGCATCGCAGCCGCTGCAGCGGATCTCGGTGCGCACCATGCCGTGGCTGGAGTCGGTCAGGGTGGTGATCGCGCCGGAGCTCACCCCGTCCCAGAAGCTGGGCCACCCGGTGCCCGAATCAAACTTGGCGGCGGAGCTGAACAGTTCGGCACCGCAGCAGATGCAGTGATACATGCCGGCGTCCTTGCTTTTCCAGTAGGCGCCGGTGAAGGCCCGCTCGGTGCCCCCCTGGCGTGCCACCCGGAACTGTTCGGGGGTGAGCTTCTGGCGCCACTGCTCCTCGCTGGCACCGCGGGCCAGACCGCTGGCGATGCCGCAGGCGGAGCTTGCCGCAGCCTCAGGGCCGGGCTCGGTGCTGAGGCTGCTGGTGTCGCTGTCCTGCATGGCGGAGGCATTGGGTGCTCTTGGGGTGATGCTAACCAGCCCCCACCGCCCCTATCGGCTGCGGAGACAGGCCTGAACAGGTCTCTGGCCCGCTCAGGAACCAGGCTCCCCAACCCCGTGGGGCCTGTGGCAACGGACGTCCCTGGGGTGGTGACGGAAACAGCCCGCCAGCGACTGGATGACCAGACACGGTGGTTGCTCAACGATGGGCGCGGGACGCACGGGGCCTGCCGGCACAGCCCGTGACGGCTTGTCGCAGCGCCCTGGCCCCGTTCAGCCACGGTGGCACTGGGGAGCCGTGATCAAGGCCGCGGCGATAACGCCGGCGGGGAGGACGGTGACGGGGTCGGCGGCAGCAGCAGCTCCTGCACCATGGCGGCCAGGGCTGCCACGGCGCCGGGCCTTCCCCGCAGGCTGCGCAGGTCGTCCCGCATGCCGGCCAGGCGCTGGGGCTGGGCCAACCAGTCGGCGGCCTCCGCGGCGATGCTGGCTGGTTCGATCGCCCCCACCCGCTCGGGCACCACGGCCCGGCCGGCGGCGATGTTGGGCCAGGCCAGATAGCCGCGGTGCCGCATCCGCCAGGCGGTGAGCGCCACCCCCAGCAGACGGCGCAGCAGGGGCAGGCGAGCCAGCAGGCCCAGCCAGCCATCCCAGGCCTGCATCACATGCAGATGCTGGGTGGGCACCAGCACGATCATCGGCAGCGCCAGGGCGCCGAGCTCGGCGGTGTTGGCCCCGACGGTGGTGAGGGCCAGGCTGCACTGGCTCAGGGCCCCATGGGCGGGATGCTCCTGATACAGATGAATCTCAGTGCCGGCCGCGGTCAGCAGCAGCTCGCCGTTGCGGCTGGGCAGGCCGGCGGCGTAATGGCTGGCCACCGGGTTGGCGGGGCCCGCGTAGGCGAGCAGCTCGTCCACGGACGTGGTGGGAGCCACCGGCAGCAGAAAGCGACAACCCGGCCGCAGGGCCGCCAGGCGATCCGCCGTCTCCAGCAGGAAGGGCACGCCCACCTGCAGCTTGGCCCGCTTGGATCCCGGCAGCAGGGCCACCCACTCCCCGGCCGGCAGGGGCTCGGCCTGACGCGCCGATTCGGACAGGTCGGCCATCAGATCACCCACCTGCTCGCAGCGCTGGCGCCAGCGTCGGCCCAGGCGGGCCGCCGCCACCGGACCCATTGCGGCGATGCGATCGTTCCAGCGGGGCCAGCGCGCCACCCACTCCGCATAGGTGAGGTGCCGATAGCCCAGGCGCGCCGAGAGCAGCACGGTCCAGAACTGGTCGCCCCCCAGGAACACCACCACCCCCTGCCGGGGCCAGGGGCCGTGGCGGGCGGGCCGCAGCAGCAGCCACCAGAAGCGAGCCGCCGGCAGTACCTGCTCGAACAGGCCCCAGCGCCGCGCCACCCGTTCTTCCTGGCCGGTGGCATTGGGGCAGGGCACCAGCACCAGCCGCAGGGTGGTGTTGGCCTGGGGCTGGCGCGGCCGCAGGGGCAGCTGGTGATGGAGCCGCTCGGCCAGGGGCCTCACCCAGGTGCTGAGCTCGCCGGGGCCATTGCTCACCAGAACGATCGCCGCCGCCGCCGGATGGTCGGCAGGCGGAGCCTGGTCGGCCAGGGGCGCAGGGGGCAGGGCCGGAGATATCCCTGTGGCCTGGGCCATCCCAATGGCCTCGCCCGCAGGCGGCACAGCGGCCACGGCCGGAGCCGTCCCTGTCGGCTGGGCGGATGGCGAGGGCCTCGCGGTTGGCCGGCCTATCGCTTCGGGCGCGGCCTCCGCTTCAACCTGGCTTCCCGGCCGATGACGTGCTTCGGGCCCAGAGCTGCTCCGAGGTCGAGGCCCGAGCTCGGGCAGAAGGCTGGCTTCGGGTCGGGAATTGGCTTGTGGCACCGATTCGCCATCCGGCCGGGAGGTCGCGTCAGCAGAAACGCCGCCTTGAACAAGATCCCGACCTTGGGCGGACGGATCCTGCGCTGCCGCGGCGTCTTGAGCCAGAGGAATCAGAGGCGTCGTCGACGCCGGTGACGGGGAGAGCGTCTGGGAGGGATCAGGACGCTGGCCGCTGGCGGGATCGTGACCCGGGTCCTGGCCCACAGGGGGGAAAAGAAGAATGCGGATGGCGAGACTTGAACTCGCAAGGCCGAAGCCACACGCCCCTCAAACGTGCGTGTCTACCAATTCCACCACATCCGCGTGGTTCACGGCCGGAGGCCGCGGGGGTTGCGGCGCAAACCGCAGGCTCACAGCCGCAGCTGCTCACCTCCAGCAATATACCCATCGCCCGCTCCCCCTTCTGACCGGCACGGCCAACCGCGTTCGGGGTCAGCTGCAGCCCTCGGCTTGGGCCGGCGCCGCAGGTTCCGCCGCTGCATGGGCGGGCAACGTCAGGCCCATGCATAGGGGCAAGGGCGCGGCGGGGGTGCCGGTGAGCGCTGATACAGTCCCTCACCGGCCCGCCCCGGTTCCCGCCGCTCCGTCCGGATGCCCATCGGCAAACTGCTGATCGCCAACCGTGGCGAAATCGCCCTGAGAATTCTGCGCAGCTGCCGCGAGCTGGGCATTGCCACGGTGGCGGTGTACAGCACGGTCGATCGCAACGCCCTGCATGTGCAGCTGGCTGACGAGGCCGTGTGCGTGGGCGAGGCGCCCAGCGCCAAGAGCTATCTCAACGTTCCCAACATTTTGGCGGCCGCGACCTCCCGCGGCGCCGATGCCATCCATCCCGGCTACGGCTTTCTGGCGGAGAACGCCGACTTCGCCGAGAAGTGCCTCGACCACGGCATCACCTTCGTCGGTCCCTCCCCGGCAGCGATCCTGGCGATGGGGGACAAATCCACCGCCAAGATCACGATGCAGGGGGTCGGAGTGCCGACCATCCCCGGCAGCGAAGGGCTGCTGGCCACCCCCGCTGAAGCCGCGGCCCTCGCCGCTCAGATGGGCTATCCGGTGATGATCAAGGCCACGGCTGGCGGCGGCGGCCGCGGCATGCGGCTGGTGCCCGGTCCCGAGCAGCTGGAGAACCTGTTCAAGGCGGCCCAGGGCGAGGCCGAGGCCGCCTTCGGCAATCCCGGCCTGTACATGGAGAAGTTCATCGACAGGCCCCGCCACGTGGAGGTGCAGGTGCTCGCCGACCGCCACGGCAACGTCATCCACTTGGGCGAACGGGACTGCTCGATCCAGCGCCGCCATCAGAAGCTGCTGGAAGAGGCCCCCAGCCCCGGCCTCGACCCCGAGATCCGCCGCCGCATGGGTGAGGCGGCCGTGGCCGCCGCCCGCTCGATCGGCTACGAGGGTGCCGGCACCGTCGAGTTCCTGGTGGATCGCCACGGCGGCTTCTACTTCATGGAGATGAACACCCGCATCCAGGTGGAGCATCCCGTCACCGAAATGGTCACCGGCATCGACCTG
>CAIKWV010000464.1 GCA_903831165.1 uncultured cyanobacterium | reverse complement strand
CTGGACGTCGGCGGCGGCCTCGGTATCGACTACGACGGCAGCCGCACCGCCAGCGCCGCCTCCACCAACTACTCCCTGCAGAACTACGCCAACGACGTGGTCGCCACCGTGCGCGAATGCTGCGAACCCCACGGCATCCCCGTGCCGACCCTGGTGAGCGAGAGCGGCCGGGCGATCGCCAGCCACTTCTCGGTGCTGGTGTTCGATGTGCTCGGGGCCGGCGCCCTGCCCGGTGGCGTGCCGGAACCGGTGGCCGAAGAGCCGCTGATCCTGCGCAATCTGCGCGACACTCAGGCGGCGCTCGTGGACCATGGCGCAGCGGCGTACAACGGCCATGCAGCGGGTGAGCCCACAGCCTTGGCGCCCTCGATCGAACGGCTGCAGGAGGCCTGGAACGATGCGCTCAAGTTCCGGGATGACGCCCTGGCCGCCTTCCGCCTCGGCTACCTGAGCCTGCCGGAACGCGCCCGGGCCGAGCAGCTGACCTGGGCGTGCTGCCAGGCGATCGCCGCCCAACTGGAGACGTTGCCAGCCGGTACGGCGATCCCCGGGGAGCTGTTGGCCCTGGCCTCGGCGCTGGCGGGCACGTATTACGCCAATCTCTCGGTGTTCCGCTCCGCGCCCGACACCTGGGCGATCGATCAGCTGTTCCCGATCCTGCCGATTCACCGCCTCGACGAAAAGCCGACGCGGCTGGGCAGCTTCGCCGATCTCACCTGTGATTCCGATGGCAAGTTCGCCCGCTTCATCGACCGCGGCAACAGCAAACCGCTGCTGGAACTCCATCCACTGCGGGACGGCGAGCCTTACTGGATCGGCCTGTTTCTGGCCGGGGCCTATCAGGAGGTGATGGGCAATCTGCACAACCTGTTCGGCAGCACCACTGCGGTACACATCCGCCTGGCCGATGGCGGCCGCTATCGGGTCGACCATGTGGTGCGCGGTGACACCAACGCCGAGGTGCTGCAGGCGATGGAGCACGATCCGACCCTGCTGCTCGAGCGGCTGCGGCTGGCGAGTGAAACCGCCATCGCCCGCGGCGATCTGGCGATCAGCGATTCGCGCCGTTTGATGGCCCACCTGCGGGCCAGCCTGGAGCAGACCACCTACCTGGAGGGGTGAAGATCCGGATGACTCACCAGGGCGTACCCAGCAGGGTGACGCCAGCCCAGAAGAAGGGATGGCGCATGCCGGCTCCAATCCGCCGCTGCTGCGCGGGCGTGAGGTTGTCCAGCAGGATGTCGCCCCTGGGACCGACGATGTGATCACTGACCAGCCGAATACGGCCCTGGGCCATGGCGCTGCGGGTGGCCTCCAGCGCTTCGGCCTTGGGCAAGCCGGCATCGAGGTAGCGATAGAACTGCACAAAGAACGCCGATGTCGCCACATCGTCGACGTACCAGAGCGTGCCGATCGCACTGCGGGAGCCGGCCTGCAACGCCAGACCGGCAAAACCCAATTCACTGTCCCGATCCCCGAGGGCGGTGCGGCAGGCACTGAGCGCGATCAGATCCAGCAACACGCCACTGCGCCGTTGGCGCAGGGAGGCAAAACTGGCGAGAGACAGGGGCTCGGTGCCGGTGAACAGGCGTGCCTTGGCTGGACCTCCGGGCAAGAACTCGGCGTGGGTGGCCACATGCAAGCGGTTCACGTTGGGATCCCCCGCCTTGGCCAACAGCAGTTCGGGGGTGAAGGCCCGGTTGAGGTAGGTCTCTCCCTTCGCGCCCTCAACCCGATTCACCTCCTGGGGCACCAGGGGCAGGGCGGCCAGACCATCGAACTGGGAGGCACCCACAGCCACCTGGCGCTGGGGGCCTCGGACCGGGAGGCTCAGGGGGGTCAATGCCAGGGAGGGAGTGAGCGAAAAAGCCAGGCGCTCGCCAAGGTAGGAGCGCCCGTCATGCAGAGCAGCAAAGGGCACAGCCTGCAGACCCTGATCAGCGGAGATCAGCAACGTGGTGATACCCAGCCGCTGCAGATCGGCGGCCAGCGGCTCAAACAGAATGCGATAAAGCTGACGGGCCGGCGACTGGGCATCGTCAACATTCAAAGGCTCCTGGCGTGACAACTGGCTGTACAACTGCTTCAACAGGCTGGCGAAATCAGCCGTGGTCACGGCGCTACGCCGGCCGATCGGCTCACCTTCCGGCGGGATCAGGATCAGATCAACAAAGCTGTCGGCGGCGGTGGGTGTAGCACCGGCCTTGACCATGGAGGTGAAGCTCAACCGGAGAATGGCTGGCGTGTAATGCGACGGATCAAAGGCCCCCTCGCCAGCCCCAGCTCCCGGTATCGACTGGGATGGGGGCGTCGCTGCCATGGACAGCGCCGCTGAGGCCGTCTTCGCGCCAGCCTGAATCGGCAGCGCCTGGAGCGGCAGAGTGCCGATGAGATCGCTCGCCAACAGGCCTGCAGCCAACCATCGCAGCAAGACAGGGCGATCGACCTGCGGCCTCAGCTGGCTCGAAACCATCCCCGGCAAGGACGCAACAAGGGGAGACACTGAACAGTGAAAACGCAAGGCCAAACTCCTCGTCGCGGCGCGAATCAACCTGTTCATGGCAGCTTGGGCGCCTGATTGCGCATCCAGGCGGCCACGGCCTTGAGCAGCACCTTCAGCTGCTCGGTTGAGGGCACCTCCGACAAGCCTGCGCCTTGCAGACCCAGCTTCTCGGCCGTCTCCTGCACGGAGCGGGATTCCCCCTCCTGGAAGCTGGTGTTGAGATCAGTGCCGCTCAAACCGGAGGCGGCAGGCGTCTGCGCCGGGGTTGGCGGCGAGAGGGAGATGCCCACAACAGGCTGACCGGGGCCAGAAGACGGATTGTCAGCCGAGAAATACAGAATCGACTGGTCCAGGTCCAGAGCAACGATCAGGGGCGTCTGTGGATCCTGAGGGTTCGTGATCTTCAACAAGACGAGATTGGCTGAGTCTGAGGAACTGACCTTCTGATCATTCAGGGGTGGCTGCGAAATGATCTGCTGCACCAGCAGAACCCCCTCAACCAGTCCCGCCTGGGGGACAGGGGCGGGCGTGGGCACCGGGCTCGGAGCGGGAGTGGGAGCTGGGGTTGGCGCCGGTGTGGGAGCGGGTGTTGGGGCCGGCGTCGGCGCTGGTGTGGGTGCAGGCGTTGGCGCCGGAGTGGGAGCGGGCGTAGGCGCTGGAGTTGGGGCTGGTGTCGGAGCCGGAGTTGGGGCCGGAGTGGGTGCAGGCGTTGGGGCCGGAGTGGGTGCTGGAGTCGGAGCAGGCGTTGGCGCCGGGGTTGGAGCGGGTGTTGGAGCGGGCGTTGGCGCCGGGGTTGGAGCAGGGGTCGGCGCTGGTGTGGGAGCGGGTGTTGGAGCCGGCGTTGGGGCTGGTGTGGGTGCAGGCGTAGGCGCCGGGGTTGGAGCAGGGGTCGGCGCTGGTGTCGGAGCGGGTGTTGGAGCCGGCGTTGGGGCTGGTGTGGGTGCAGGCGTAGGCGCCGGGGTTGGAGCAGGGGTCG
>CAIKWV010000463.1 GCA_903831165.1 uncultured cyanobacterium | reverse complement strand
GCCGTCGGAGACGAAGATCTCCTCGGCGCTCACCTGGCAGCCGCGGGCCTGGAAGTCGTGTTGGGCGATCGCCTCCCGCAGCCACAGGTAGCCCTGCTCCGGTCCGTAGCCGTGGAAGCCGGCATGGGTGCCCATGTCGTCGATGGCCGCCTTCATGGCGTTGCGGCAGGCCTCAGGCAGGGGCTCGGTCACATCGCCGATGCCGAGGCGGATGATTGGCGCCTCCGGGTTGGCCTCGCTGAAGGCCTTGACCCGCCGGGCGATCTCGGGGAACAGGTAGCCCGCCTTGAGCTTGAGGTAGTTGCCGTTGACCTGGACCATGGGGATTCGGACGCTGCCGCGCGGAAGCTGATGGCCGGATTGTCCTATGGCGGCGGGACGCCCTGTGGTCCGCAATCGTTCAGATCGTCTCGGCGCTGCTGGCCTGCAGGGGTGGGCGCACCCAGATGCCTGGCCGGGCTTCGAAGGCCTGATCCACAGGCGCGATCAGCTCGGCGCGCTCCGGTTGCAGCTGCCCCACCAGCTCATGGAATCCCCGGGACACCCTGGGCGCCTTGGACAGCTTGATCTCGTAGACCCGCCGGTGCTGGCCTCGCTCCAGCACCAGGTCGAGCTCGGCGCCGTTGCTGGTGCGCAGGAAGTGGGGTCTCCAGCGCGGATGGGCGGCGATCAGCTGCTCGATCACGAAGCCCTCCCAGCTCTCGCCAGCCTGGGGATGGGCCAGCAGGTCGTCGTAGGTCTCGATGCCCAGCAGGTTGTGCAGCAGGCCGCTGTCGCGCAGGTAAAGCTTGGGGGAGCGCACCAGACGCTTGCTGAGGTTGGCCTCCAGCGGTGGCAGCCGCCGCAGCATGAAGGTCTGCTCCAACACCGCCAGCAGTTGTTTGAGGCGGGTGCTGCGCAGATCCAGCAGCCCCGCCAGCCGGCTGGCATTAAGGGTCTGGCCCTGGCTGTGGGCCAGGAGCCGCCATAGGCGCTCCATCAGCGGCAGGGGCAAACCCAGCTCCAGCGAGGCGATGTCTCTGCCCAGGAAGGTGCGGATGAAGTCCTCGCGCCAGTCGAGGCTGTCCTCGTCGGCAGTCGCCAGCAGGCTCTCGGGGAACCCCCCGCGCAGCCACAGCTGCTGCCAGCTGGCGGCCTGTGCCACCTCCTTGAGCAGGAAGGGGGTGAGCTCCACCTGGGCGATGCGGCCTGCCAGGCTTTCATGGCTCTGGCGCAGCAGGGTCCCGGACGCCGAGCCCAGCAGCAGAAAGCGGCCGGGCCGGCGATCGCGGTCGATCTCGGCGCGCAGCAGGCTGAAGAACTCCGGCAGCAGCTGGATCTCATCGAGGCAGACCAGCTGGTGACGATGGGCTTCAAAGAACAGCTCCGGCTCCTGCAGGCGGGCGCGATCAGCCCGGTCCTGCAGGTCGAGAATCACGGCATCGCCCCGCTGGGCCAGCAGCTGCCTGGCCAGGGTGGATTTGCCGCACTGGCGGGGTCCCAGCAGCAGGGCCGCAGGCGCCCTCGCCAGGGCCTTCGCCAGCGCCGTGCCCGCATCCCTGGAAAAATAGCCATGCATTTCCTCAGCTTAATCGCAAATTTGCATGGTTATTTAGCCTCCTCCCCGGTTGGTCTGCCCGGCCTGCAGCTGCTTGGCCTGCATACGATCGGAGTCTCGCCCTGCCGTGGTCCCCGTGCTCCTCGCGCCCATCCAGTCCCGCGAGCCCATCGACTTCGACGCCCTGATCGGCGCCGACATCCTCAAGCCGGCCCGCTACCTGGGCAATGAGCGGGGGGTGGAGCTGCGGGACTGGAGCCGCGCCTGGCCCGAGGCCGCCGTGCGCTGGTCCCTCACCTATCCCGAGGTCTATGAGGTGGGGGCCAGCAATCTTGGCCACATCCTTCTCTATTCGATTCTCAACGCCGTTCCCGGTCAGCTCTGTGATCGCTCCTATCTGCCGGCGCCCGACCTCTCAGCCCGGTTGCGCGAGCGGGGAGTACCCCTGTTCGCCGTCGAGAGCCGCCGGCCTTTGCACGCCTTCGACATCCTCGGCTTCAGCCTCAGCTACGAGCTGGGGGCTAGCAACATCCTGGAGATGCTCGATCTGGCCGGCATCCCGATCCGGGCGGCCGATCGGGGCGATCTGCCCCTAGCCGATCCGGCCTCGCCACCGCTGATCTTCGCCGGCGGACCCACCGCCACCAGCAACCCCGAACCCTTTGCCGCCTTCTTCGATTTCATCGCCCTGGGCGATGGCGAGGAGCTGCTGCCCGAGATCGGTCTGGTGGTGGCCGAGGCCCGCGCCGCCGGTCTGAGCCGCACGGACACCCTGCGGGATCTGGCCCTGGTGCCGGGCGTCTATGT
>CAIKWV010000462.1 GCA_903831165.1 uncultured cyanobacterium | reverse complement strand
GGGAGCCGGCGGTTGCTGGGACCGCTTCCAGCGAGGAGGGCGTAGCAGAGGAGCCGGCGCTGTTGGCGTCGGCATGACCGACAGAGGCTTGGGGGGCCGCAGCTTCCGAGTCCGCAGCCTGGAACGCAGCGGAGTTGATCGCCGTGGCTTGGGTGACTCCAGCTCCGGAAGCTGCTGGAGTGAAGACTGGCCCAGACGCCGATTCCGAAAGGCTGCCGGCAGGGGCCACGGCCAGTGACCCGCTGGCCGTAGCGGCAGCGCTGAGCGGCGCCGCACTGGTCGGAGAGGCCGACGCTTCGGTGGTTGTTGCCGCCTCGGTCGCCGCAATGGCGCTGCGGAACTCCTGCTCGAACTCTTGGGAGGCCGACTGAAAGCCCCTGAGGGTGCGACCCAGGGTCTTGCCGAGCTCAGGCAGCCGCTTGGGCCCAAAGACCAGCAGGCCGATGGCGGCGATGACCGCCATCTCGGGCAGACCGATGCCGAAGATGTTCATGGAGGTGCTGGGGCAGAAGCCGCAGAGGGATCAGCCGACGCCGTTCCAGTTGACGGTGATGCCCTCGAGCAGCAGGGACTTGTTGTACAGCTGCAGGATCACGAGCAGGAAGACCAGAAACAGGGCCATGAAGATGCCCATCACCGGCGTGGTGCCCCAACCGGGAACCACCTTGCCGTATTCAGAGTTGAGCGGACGCAGGATGTCTCCCAGGCGGGTGCGTTGAGCCATGGCAGATCGGAGCTCTCGAGCAGAAGATCGTTCTGGCTACTGTAGTCGCCTTGCAGGCCGCATCGAGGCGGGCTGTCGAGAGTTGTGACGCTCCCCGCGCGCTCCACCTCCCCAACCCCTTGCCCCCCATGGATCCCTCCAGCGGCTCTCCCGCTCTCTCCGTTGCGATCGCCGTGCTGACGGTGCTGCTGGCCCTCACCGGTTTCGGGGTGTACACGGCCTTCGGTCCCCCCTCCAAGCAGCTCACCGATCCCTTCGACGACCACGAAGACTGAAACCTGGGGGCCTGAACCCGTCCACAAGAGGCTGATCCGCCGACCGCCAGTGCCTTCACCAGTGCCTTCAGTGCGGAGCTGAACGGCGGCGAATCCGCCAGAAAGCCAGTTGCCATGGGCTCACGGCCAGCATGTCCCCGGCCAGGCGCCCAGGGCGATCGAGCCCGTCGAGCCGCTCCAGCACCTGCCAGCCGGCCCCCAGCTCCAACCGCCGCCGGCAGGGCCCTTCGTTCTGGACGCTGAGCACCAGGTCGGCCGCAGC
Source organism: uncultured cyanobacterium (assembly GCA_903831165.1). GTDB lineage: Bacteria > Cyanobacteriota > Cyanobacteriia > PCC-6307 > Cyanobiaceae > Cyanobium. The sequence goes on along the minus strand of CAIKWV010000462.1, from coordinate 1,075 downwards.
GGCCGGATCAGCACGGTCCCGCAGAGCGTTGGACTGATCCGCGCTGTTGAGATCGCCCTCCGAAAGCTCAACCCCGCTCTCCTCGCCCCCAAACGCTTCGTCGCCGGTCCAGCCGCCAGCAGTGGAATCCCCGGCGACCGATGCAGCCCGGGACAGACCCAGCGGCGGAGCCGAAGCGCCATCGGGCTCACCGCCCTGAGCAGTTGAGGGAAACGCCTGAGCCGGCAAGGCATCAGCAGCCAAGACAACGCCAGCAGGGCGCAGTCCCACGAGCCGCAGATCCTGTTGCAGGGGCGGGAAGAGCGGCCGGCCCAACAAGTGGAAGACAGCCGTCTGGGGGACAGTCAGGCTGAGAGTCGTCCCTTGGGAGCCCGGTGCTGGGGCGGCGAAGGAGCGGGGGGCCGGCGGCTGGCAGGGCCGCAGCCAGAGCGGCTCGCGCAGCCGCCGGGCCTGCTGGGGCACCCGGGCCGGCCGCCAGCCCTGTGGCGCGGCCATCAGCCCCAGGCGCTGACGCTGCCAGCCGTTGTCGGCGCCGGGATCAGGCCAGGTGGGCGCCCTCAGCAACGAGACGCTGAGGCGCTCGGCCGTGGCTGACACCCCCTGGGGCCCATCCAGCAACACCGCCAGACCCGCGGCGGCGGCCCAGCTGATCGCCGGCACCTCCCAGCGGGCCTGCTCCCGCGGCGTGCGCGCCTGCGCCGGGCGCTCGATCACGCCGGCACTGGTGTCCGCCGCCCAGCGATCGGCCCGGCGGGCCAGGGGGATCTCCAGCTGCAGCAGCTCATGGCGCTGGCGCCAGTGCTGGCAGAGCACCAGCTCCAGCCAGGGGCTGCCGGCCAGCAGGCGCAGCTCCAGCCGCACCGGGCTCTCGCCCACCATGCCGCGCCAGCGGAACTGGACGGCCAGGGGACCGGCGCTGACGAGCTCAGGGGCTCCCTGCCAGATCCAGGGCAGGGGATGGCGGCGGTGATCGGCGGCCAGATCCCAGGCATCCCAGAACTCGCCGCGATCGGCCCAGCGCTGCCAGCGCAGCGGTGCCGCCAGCAGGGGTTGCCCCGCGCCGACGCCCGTGGCC
>CAIKWV010000461.1 GCA_903831165.1 uncultured cyanobacterium | reverse complement strand
GCGCGAATCTAGAGCTGCAGCCCCAAGATTTTCAGGATTCATTTACAGATTTACGCGATCAAGCCGGAGACCTGGTCCTCATGGCTGGTTCATACAATAAAAATGAGCTCAGATCGCGAATGCTCCACACTGACTGGACAATATTGCCATCCATATGGTGGGAGAATTCTCCTGTTGTCATTCAAGAATCCTTTTATTTTAAGCGACCTGTTATTGGCAGTAATATCGGCGGGATTGCCGAAAAGATTCGCGGCAAAGGTGGAATTGAATTTGAAGTCTCCAATCCTTTATCTCTGGCCAGCACAATCAAAAAATGCATAGGCAATGCCACTCTGCATCACGAACTCCAACAACAGATGTCGGAGCCTTTTACCGCTGAGAAATGCGCTGAAAAACATCGAGAGCTTTATCTCAACTTAATCAATGACCCTGCGACGTAACCAAGAACGGCAGCGTCAGCGGTCACCCATTGCCAGTTTCGAGTGATCTTACTCTCGGTGAGCTGGCAAGAAGCCACGACCGACCTGGCTCTAAGGCTGAAGCCTCGGAAGGCTGCCCTAGCTTATCAACATTCGATGAATCTGATTGGTTTACAGCCAGTCAACGTCAAGGAGAAGATCTTCAGCAGAAACAGAGACGGCAAACCATCACCATGCGCGCAGCTGGGCGAAGGTAAGCGCCTAGCAACAGCCAACGCTTAACTCGCATTCCAACAGACAGCACCAAGACCTATCAACCTGCTGAGAAAGGGTGGCCTCCTGCGATTCGGTCGACGTTTGAAGGCAGAACATCCGCAGCCATGCCTGCCATCAAGAATCATGAGGCACAGCACAACACAGATCTAGACGCCAGGTTCCAGCTTTGCTGTTGATCTTGCCGGTTGCTATTGGCAGCCAGCCTCATTGAGCTACTTGGCAAGCCTATGGCTATGCGCCATCTCAGCAACAGAATCTCCCGGCTTGATTCTGCGGAGACTCTCAGGGGAACCCGAGAGCCTCAAAACCTGGCCAATACCCTTCCGTCAGATCTTGGCCGCATCCCGCTGCTCGGCCAGCACCTGCTCCAAGCCCGCCAGATCCTCATCCGTGATCTTGGTTTGCATCGGGCAGTGCTTGGGCCCGCACATCGAACAGAACTCGGCCTGCTTATAGATGTCAGCCGGCAGGGTTTCGTCGTGATACTCGCGGGCCCGCTCGGGGTCGAGGGACAGGTCGAACTGCTTGTTCCAATCGAAGGCGTAGCGGGCGCGACTGAGTTCGTCATCGCGATCGCGGGCGCCTGGGCGGTGACGGGCGATGTCGGCAGCGTGGGCGGCAATCTTGTACGCGATCAGGCCATTGCGCACGTCTTCGGGATTGGGCAGGCCCAGATGCTCCTTGGGGGTCACATAGCAGAGCATGGCCGTGCCATACCAGCCCGCCATTGCCGCGCCGATGGCGCTGGTGATGTGGTCGTAACCTGGGGCAATATCGGTGACCAGGGGACCCAGCACATAGAAAGGTGCCTCGCTGCACTCCTCCATCTGTTTACGAACGTTGAATTCAATCTGGTCCATCGGCACATGGCCAGGACCCTCCACCATCACCTGCACATCGTGTTTCCAGGCGCGGCGTGTGAGGTCACCGAGGGTTTTGAGTTCGGCCAGCTGGGCCTCATCGGAAGCGTCATGGAGACAGCCAGGACGTAAGGAATCACCCAGCGAGAACGTGCAGTCGTAGCGCTTGAAGATCTCGCAGATGTCGTCGAAGCGGCTGTAAAGGGGATTCTGTTTGTGGTGATACAACATCCACTGGGCCAGGATGCCACCACCGCGGCTGACGATGCCGGTGAGACGACCTTTCACTTTCGGCAGATGCTCAATCAGCAGACCGGCGTGGATGGTCTGATAATCGACCCCTTGCTGGCAGTGCTTTTCGATGATGTGCAAAAAGTCATCTTCGGAGAGCTTTTCGATGGAGCCATGCACGCTTTCGAGGGCTTGATACACGGGCACCGTGCCGATCGGGATGGGCGAAGCGTTGATGACCGCCGTGCGCACCTCATCAAGATTGACGCCGCCAGTGGAAAGATCCATCAGCGTGTCAGCGCCATACTTAACCGCCAGCTCCAACTTCTTGAGCTCTTCGCTGACATCACTGGCGTTGGGCGAAGCGCCAATGTTGGCATTCACCTTGCACTTGCTGGCGATGCCGATCGCCATCGGCTCGAGATTTGGGTGATTGATGTTGGCAGGGATGATCATTCGCCCCCTGGCCACTTCCTCCATCACCAGCGACTCAGGCAGATTCTCGCGCTGGGCCACATGGGCCATCTCTTCGGTGACCACCCCTTGGCGCGCATAGTGCAACTGGGTGACGTTGCCACCGGAGCTGATGGCGGGACGACGCTTCTCGATCCAGGCGCTGCGCATGACGGTGTAAGCGAAGAATGGGCCGCACGAGCCACGGAGGTTCGTACGGAAATGGGGCGTAGCCTGAGTTCGTTTCCACTTCCCTGCGCCGGCATGACCCGGATCAGGTTCGGAGGGTGTGATCTCAGCCCAGGGCGCGGTAGTCGGTGGACCAGCGCCGGGCACCCCTAGTGACTGCAGTAACTTAGCAAGGATGGGAGACACAAGGGGACCATGCTCAGCGACGAACCGCAGGAGCAGCGTTTTCAGTCGCCAGGAACCTTGCCCGGCCAGCGTCGGCACAAGGCCAGAATGCGGGCCGGGTGGCCCGGGTTGGCTTGGCAGACCTTGCATCAAATCAAAAGATTCTCGCTGGCTGGCGTAATCAATACAATTATCGGCACATCACTGATCTTTCTGCTGCAGGCAGCCACCGGCAATCCCTACTTCGCCAATACACTTGGCTACCTGCTCGCAGGCATTGCAGCCTACTTTCTTCACGCAAAATTTACCTTCAGAGCGCAGGCCAATCAGCGCAGCGCCTCCCTATTTGCCCTGATTGCCATCTCCGGCTACCTGCTGAATCTGATCGTTCTGCAGCAGAGCCTTCGTGTGGCAGGAGCCTTCACCGCGCAAACAGCAGCGATTCTCAGCTATGCAGTCTACAGCTATTGCATGCAATCTCGCTTTGCTTTTCCTGCACACCTCAGGGGCAAGACTTCAGGCTCAAGGGGCAGCATGGACGAGGGCTGAAACCAGTCAGGTCCTGCAAATGCCCACAACCGCTTGAGAATCTGCTTCCAACGTCCCGCAGCAACCACACCAAGCCGCACCCACCGGCGACAGAGATCCAAACTGACGCTGTCAATGCCAAGGGCTCGCCCCTGGACTGTCTGATTCTGTCCGCCGCGCCTTCCGCGTCATCGCGGGCCCGCTGCGGGCGGAACCTGGGCTTCAGGGTTCGACTGAGAGCGGATGTTGCGGTGTTCCTGATGGACCAAGACTTGACAGCCCGAGGCTCGGGGGCCGTCAACCGGCAGCGTGTAGCGCCGCGAGGCCCTCACCCCTGCAGCCCATCCAGGGCCGCTGCCACCACCCGGTGATCGCCATCGGCCTGCAACCCCCGCAACAACTGCCTGGCCTCGCTCTGCGTCGCCCCTTCCCCCTCCCGGGCCAGCCGACCCAGCACCTCGGTGCCTCCCACCCGTACCGTGCCATCGGCGTCGGCGATCGCCAACTGGGCCAGCTCCAGCAGCCAGGCCATCGGGATGTCGGGCTGCTCGGCCAGGGCCGAAAGGATGCTGCAGCGCACCAGCCACTGACCATCGCGCTCGAAGGCGGCCCGCAGCAGCGGCCAGGCCCGCTCCACGCCATAGCTGGCCAGGGCATTGGCGGCCTCGGCTCGCACATTGGCGTCCTCGTCGCCCTCCAGCACGGCCTCCAGCGCCTGCCAGCCGGCCTCGCTGCGCTTGACCCCCAACCCCGCCGAAGCGATCGAGCGGATCATGAAGGTGGTCTGCTCCAGGCCCAGAAGCAGCAGCGGCGTGGCCTGCTCCGCCTCCAGCGCCCGCAACCCGACCAGGGCCGGCATCGCCCGGCTGGGATCACCGGAGGCGATCGCCTCCCGCAGGGCGGCCAGATCGGGGGCGGAGGAGGACGGATCCATCAGACGCGGCTTGTTCAGCCGCTTTCGGCAGTGTGTCCATCGTCGCGCAGAGCGCGCAGCAGCTCGCGGCGGCGGCGGCGGCGGCGCACCCAGCTCGTACCGAGCAGACCGATGCCGATTCCCAGGGCGGGCAGGGCCTGGATCCGCTCGCTGGCGGGACGGTGCCAGAGGGCCACCAGGGCCAGCAAGATCAACAGGGGCGAGGACAGGGCCAGCAGGGCCCGCCGCCGGGAGGCGGGGCTCATGCCCAGGCCCTGGGCCATGGCGACTTCGCCCGGGGGCCGCTGTGTCTTGCTCACACCGGGTGGGCCATCCAGCGCAGCAGGCTGAGGGTGAGCACCTGAATCCCCACCGCCAGGCAGCTCTCATCCGGTCGGAAGGTGTTGCTGTGCAGCGGCGTGCAGCCCTCGGGGCCGGCCACCCCGAGCCGGAACATCGTGCCGCGGGTGCCCTCCAGCAGTTCGGCGAAATCCTCCGCCCCCAGCGAGGGCT
>CAIKWV010000460.1 GCA_903831165.1 uncultured cyanobacterium | reverse complement strand
GGGCGAAGCGATCGCCGTCAACCTGCGGGAGATGTTCAGGCTGCGGGTGCCGATCATCGCCACGGTGATCGGGGAAGGCGGTTCCGGCGGTGCCCTCGGCATCGGCGTGGCCGACCGGCTGCTGATGTTCGAGCACAGCGTCTACACCGTGGCCAGCCCCGAGGCTTGCGCCTCGATCCTCTGGCGGGATGCGGCCAAGGCGCCGACCGCCGCCGAGGCCCTCAAGATCACCGGAGCGGATCTGCTGCAGCTGGGGGTGATCGACAGCGTGCTGCCTGAACCCGCCGGCGGCAATCACTGGGCCCCCCTGGAGGCCGCCGCAACACTGCGCAGCGCCATTGAGGAGAACCTGGCCCAACTCCTGGCCCTGAGCGAACGGGACCTCCTGGATCAGCGCTACAGCAAGTTCCGCCGCATGGGGCGCTTTCTTGACGCGAACACCCCAGAAGGGGCCCGGACTGCTTAAGGTTTTCTTCCACGTTCTGATTCCTTGCCCGTTGCCCTGATCACCGGCGCTTCCAGGGGGATCGGCGCCGCCGCCGCGCGCCGTTTCGCGGCCTCAGGCTTCGACCTGCTGCTGCTGGCACGCACCCACGGCGCCCTTGAGGCCCTGGCCACCGAACTGCGATCCGCCCATTCCTGCCGCGTCGAAACGGCGGCACTGGATCTCAGCGATCCACTCGCCATCGCCCCCGGCATCGCCGAACTCTGCGGCCGGGGCCTGGTGCCCACGGTGCTGATCAACAACGCCGGGGCGGCCTGGACCGGTCCCCTGGCCGAGATGCCGCTGGAGCGCTGGCAATGGCTGTTCCAGCTGAACGTCACCAGCGTCTTCCAGGTCTGCCAGGCACTGCTGCCGCTGATGCGGGCCCGGGAGGTTGACGGCCAGGTCAGTGGCGGAGGCCTGATCATCAACATCAGCAGCCATGCCTCCCGAAACGCTTTCCCCGACTGGGGGGCCTACTGCACCAGCAAAGCTGCCCTGCAATCCCTCAGCCGATGCCTGGCGGCAGAGGAACGGGTGCACGGGATTCGCGTCAGCACCCTCACCCTGGGTTCGGTGAATACACCCCTCTGGGACAGCGAAACCGTCCACAGTGGCTTCGACCGCCGTGCGATGCTGCCTGTTGATCAGGCGGCAGAGGCCTTGCTGGTACTGGCGCAACAACCCGCAAGCCAGGTTGTGGACGACTTAACCCTGATGCCGGCAGCCGGCGCCTTCTGAACACACCATGACTTCAACCCTTCCCTCCAATCTCAGCAGCACTAAAACCAGCGCCGAGTCCCTGAAACTGCCCATCAGCATTCGGCTGAGGCAGCGGCTTGAGGAAAGCGCCATCCCCTTCCTCGCCAACGACAACATCTCGGAAGTGTTGCGCGATGGTGATCTCGAGCAGCTCGAGCTCGAGGTGGCCGGCAAGGTTCGCGAGCTGCTGCGCAGCCTGGTGATCGATATTGACAACGACCACAACACCGAGGAGACGGCAGAGCGGGTGGCCCGCATGTACCTGCACGAGGTCTTCAAAGGTCGTTATCACACCCAACCCAAGATCGCTAGTTTCCCCAACGTCAAAAAACTCGACGAGATTTATACCGTCGGTCCGATCTCGATCCGCTCCGCCTGCTCGCACCACCTGGTGCCGATTCTGGGTTCCTGCTGGATCGGCATCAAGCCCGGCGATCGGGTGATCGGCCTGTCCAAGTTCTCCCGGGTCGCGGACTGGGTCTTTTCCCGGCCCCACATCCAGGAAGAGGCCGTCATCATCCTGGCCGATGAGATCGAACGGCTCTGCGCGCCCCAGGGACTGGCGATCCTGGTCAAGGCCCAGCACTACTGCATGAAATGGCGGGGAGTCAAAGAACCCCAGACCAGCATGGTCAACTCGGTGGTGCGCGGTGATTTCCGCCACGATCCCAGCCTCAAGCAGGAATTCTTCGAGTTGGTCAAACAGCAGGAATCGCTGCTGATCCCCTGACGGCCTGGGGCAGATTCCCATCTCCCCACCGACGCCATGGCCTGCAGACCAGAGGGTCTGCAGGCCATTCGTGTATGCAGTTCATGGCTCGATCGAGTGGTCAGCCCAGTCTGGGTCTGGCACTCAATCCCCCCTCTTTCCTTGGGACTGGGAGCTGGCGTGGGTCAATCGCCCTCCTCCTTCATGCGGGTGCCTTCAAGGGGTCGTCCGGGGCTGCACCGGTCCCGCCGGCGCTGAGGATGTCCGTTGGCTGCCGCCCGCACCAGGTACGGCCACCACCACCATCACCAGGGCGTTGGCATCGGCGGCCTGGAGCCGGTAGCTGGGTCCCGCAGCCCCGGTGATCAACAGCCAGCGGCTGTCTTTCGGCGTGCGCCGGTACCAGTGAAAAGCACTGGGGGGCAGGGAGGCCAGGGCGTCGGCGGTGATCACAGCGCGCAGCAGCTTGCCCTCGCTGGCCTGCCCCTGCAGTTCCAGGCGCTGCAGACCGGCGATGCCCGTTTCGACCGCCCCCTCCAGCTTCTGGTCGGCGGCAATCGTGCCCTCAAGAATGCGGATCTGCTGCTGCGGATCGGCCGTGATGCCCGGCACACACTGCAAGGTGCCCTCGAGGATCTGGCAGCCCACCAGATCCTGGGCCCGCGAGGGCGCCAGGCCGGCACCCGGCAGCGGCGCTGGGAGCAGGGGCGACAGCAGGGCCGCCAGGGATAGCCCCGGGATCAGGGCCCGACCGCTGGGGAACAGGGCGCGACGAACGGCGGAAAGGGAAGCCAAAGCGGATCGCCCGGAGGTATCAGCCCCGATCCTGCCTGGCTGGCCGCAGAAGCTCAAGGGTCCGCCGAACTGTGATCGGTACGCTGCCGCAAGGCTGCGGTCGTTCTTGAAGACCCAGAATCAGGCTGAATCACCGGTGAGGCCTGCCGCACAGCAGCACGGGAGCCCTCCCTCCCCAGGCATTCGCTGAACTGATTCCCTTGCCTCGGATGCTCGGATGGGCCGGGAGCGGATGGTTCCGCAAGCACTTAGAAGCCGGCTGAAAAAACCGGCTGCCACGGCCAGGCCACAACGGCAGCTCGGCAACACCCCTGCTGGGACTGGGCTGGTTGCGCACGCCCAGGTCGCGGCGTGGTCCCGGTAGAGGTTTTTCAGCGAACTCTTAGGGGAACCCCTGGATCACCCTCGCTTCCGCACCGGAGTGGAGTCGAGATCCCTGTCAGGGTGAGTTCCGGAACGGGCGCCCGCTGGCTTGCCAGGGCTTCCT
>CAIKWV010000459.1 GCA_903831165.1 uncultured cyanobacterium | reverse complement strand
GTGCGGCCCGTCGCCGGGGGAGCGCAGCCGGCAGCTGCAGGCGGGGGTGGATGGAATTCGGTAAACCCCAGGTGGGCGAGCGGTTGCGGCTGGGCCTGCGCAACCTCTACATCGTGCCGACCCGTTTCGGCTGGTTCTGGCTGGCGGGGTTGCTGCTGTTGCAGGTGGTGGCCATCCAGATGCAGAGCAATGGCCCGCTGCTGCTCAGCTTTCTGATGCTGGGGATGTTTCTGCTGGCCCTCCACCTCACCCATTTCAATCTCCAGGGCCTGGAGCTGACCGCCGCCGATCCCCAGCCGGGCCATGCCCAGACCCCGCTGGCCTATCCGCTGCGGCTGCGCTGCCCGGGCCGCTGCGAGGGGCTGCGCTGGCGCTTCGGCCTGGAGCCCCTCGGACCGGTGCTGACCCTCACCCCCGGCGAACACCGGCTGAGCGTGCCCTGGACCCCGGAGCGGCGGGGGCTGCAACGGCCGGGCATCCTGCGCCTGCAGACCACCGCCCCCCTGGGGCTGTTCATCTGCTGGAGCCGCTGGGAGCCGACCGTGCCCCAGCTGGTCTACCCGGCCCGGCGAGCCGGCCCGGTGTTGGTCCTGCACCAGAGCCGCGACGGCGACAACAGTGCCCCGCCGCTGCAGGATCTGCAGGAAGGCAGCGACGAATGGCGGGACCTGCTGCCCCATCGGCCTGAGGATGGCTCGTCGCGGCTGGCCTGGAAGCTGGTGGCCCAGGGACGGGGCCGCTACGCCAAGCGCTTCAGCGATCCCAGCGATCACACCCCCCTGCTGGCCCCCGATCCGGCGCTGCCGCTGGAGCGGGCCCTGGAGCACCTGAGCGAGCAGATCTGCCGGCTGCATGCCCGCGGCGACAGCTACGGCCTGGTGCTGGGGGGCGAGCGCATCCCCTGCGGCCGCGGCCTGGCCCAGCGGCAGCGCAGCCTGGCGGCCCTGGCCCGCTGCCCCGGCCAGCCCGCCCCACCATGACCAGCCCTCGCCCGCTCGCCCGGGACCGCTCCCGCCCCAGCACCCGCCCGCCCCGCCGGGGGGGCACCACGGCGGTCCTGCAATGGCTGGCCATGGCCTTGCTGGCCCTGGGACTGACGGGACTGCAGCCGAACCTGCTGTTGGGGGCGATGGCGATCGCCCTGGGAGCCCTCACCACCCTCAAGCTGTGGGAGGCCCGCAGCCTGGCGGAGCACCGGATCGTCAGCCTGCTGCAGCTGGTCTGTGCCGGACTGCTGGCCTCGATGCGGCCGGAGCTGGGCCCGAGCCTGCTGCAGGCCGGCGCGATCGTGCTGGCCCTGGCGGGCCTGCTGGCGCTGGAGCTGGGGGAAGGGCTGAGCTGGCAGGCGCTGCTGCGGCGCAGCGCCCAGGTGCTGGCGGCGGCCCTGCCCCTGGCGTTGGTGCTGTTCCTGCTGGTGCCACGGCTCAGCCCCTTCAGCGCCATGCCCAGCCAACGGGGCTCAGCAGCCACGGTGGGCCTGAGCGAAAGCCTGGAACCGGGCAGCATCAGCGAGCTGATGGACAACGCCAGCCCAGCGGCACGGGTCTCCTTTCCGGGGGGGCAGCCGCCGGCGACCAACGGGCGCTACTGGCGGGTGCTGGTCCATGACCGCTTCGATGGAGAACGCTGGACCGGCTCCACGCTGCCCCCGGCGGATCACAACGACCCGCGCGCCATCGCCGAGGGGGGTCCGCCCGCGCCGCTGCCCGCAGCCAGCCAGCTGTGGCTGGACGAGGCCAGTGGCCTGGCGGCCGTGCCCTGGAGCGGCCGGGGCCGCCCCCTGAGCCCGGAGCTGCTGGCCGATGGCAGCGGTGAACTGCTGCACCGG
>CAIKWV010000458.1 GCA_903831165.1 uncultured cyanobacterium | reverse complement strand
TGAGGATCTCGCCCCGGTCGATGGAGTTTTCTTCCAGCCGCAGCGCTTCCTCATAGTTGTCCAGGGCTTCGGCGTAGTCGCCGTCGTTCTGGGCTGAGAGCCCGTCGCGGTAATAGACGTACGCCTCCTTGGCCTTGGGATCGATCGGCAGCAGCTTGACGATCAGATCCGCCATCACCGTGAAGCTCTTGTCGATGAAGTTGTCGTTGCGCTGGGAGCGGGGCACGGCGAGCTGTCTGGATCTGCCCACCATCCTGCCCCGTCCCTCCGGGAGCCGGGCCGCCGGCCTGGATCTTCCTAGCCTTGGGCCCCCGAGTCCCTGCCCTGCTGCCGTTGGCCCCCTTCGCTTCCAACCGGCCCGCCCGCAGTGAGCAGGCTCCTCCCCCCGCGTCCCCTCCTGGTCCCGAGGCGCCCCTTCAGCCGCCCCTGACGTTGCTGCTGGAGGTGGACGGCATGAAGTGCGGCGGCTGCGTGCGCGCCGTCGAACAGCGCCTGTTGCAACAGCCCGGGGTGCGGGCCGCCAGCGTCAACCTGCTCACCCGCACGGCCTGGCTGGAGCTGGATCCGGCGCTGACGAGCGCTGCAGCTCCTGCGAGCAGGCGATCCCCCCCATCCACGCCATCGGCCTCGCCTGTTCCAACGCCATCGGCGGCTGGCGCTTCCTCCGCGGCTGGCGTGATCACTGCGGCTGCGGACCGCACCCCTGGCGGCATGGCGGAATCCGCTGCGACCCCCGCCACGGGTGCGGTGCCCACCAGCGAGACGGCGGCTTCGGCCGCTCCTGGCGCCGAGATCGATCTGCTTGCCCCGGTGCTGGCCAGCCTGGCGGCTCTCGGCTTTGCGGCCCGCCTGCGCGAGGGCGGCCAGAGCTTGCCCCACAGCCTGCAGGAGCGCCGCCGGCAGCGGGACTGGTGGCAGCGCTGGCGCCAGCTGGTGGTGGCCCTGGTGCTGGTGCTGGTCTCGGGGCTGGGGCACCTGGCCGATGCCGGTCAGCTCCCCTGGCACGATCCCTGGGGCCTGCTGGCCAGCCCCTGGGTCCATGGACTGGTGGCCACCGTGGCCCTGGCCGGTCCGGGTCGCTCGATCCTGCTGCAGGGCGCCCGCTCGGCCTTGGCCGGCATGCCCAGCATGGACACCCTGGTGGGTCTGGGGGTCGGCAGCGCCTGGCTGGCCAGCCTGGTGGGCCTGCTGCTGCCCGGCAGCGGCTGGCCCTGTTTCTACAATGAGCCGGTGATGCTGCTGGGCTTCGTGCTGGCCGGTCGCTTCCTGGAAGAGCGCGCCCGCTGGCGCACCGGTCGGGCGATCGAGGAACTCGCCGGTCTGCAGCCCGACCACGCCCTGCTGCTGCTCGGCGATGGCCCCCCCCGCCAGGTGCGGGTGGGGGGCCTGCGGCCGGGGGACCGGCTGCGGCTGCTGCCGGGCGATCGGGTGCCGGTGGATGGGGTGGTGCGCGAGGGGGCCTCGGCGGTGGACATCTCCGCCCTGACCGGTGAACCCCTGCCCCTGCAGGCGTCGGCCGGCTCTGAATTGGCGGCCGGCAGCCTCAACCTGGAGGCGCCCCTGGTGCTGGAGGTGCTGCGCAGCGGCGCCGACAGCGCCATTGCCCGCATCGTCCATCTGGTGGAGCAGGCCCAGGCGCGTAAGGCGCCGATCCAGCGGCTGGCCGATCAGGTGGCGGGCCGCTTTGCCCTGGTGGTGCTGGCGCTGGCGCTGGTCACCTTCCTGTTCTGGTGGCTATGGGGCACCCGGCTCTGGCCCGGGGTGCTGGCCGATCCGGCGATGGCGGCGATGGCCCAGGCCGGCTCCCATGCCGGTCACGGCGTTTTCGGTGCCCGGGCGACGACGCCCCTGGCCCTGGCCCTGCAGCTGGCGATCGCCGTGCTGGTGGTGGCCTGCCCCTGCGCCCTCGGCCTGGCCACCCCGACGGCGATCACGGTCGGTTCGGGCTTGGCGGCCCGCTCCGGCCTGCTGTTCCGCGGCGGCGACGCGATCGAGATGGCGGCCCGCCTGCGGGTCGTGCTGTTCGACAAGACCGGCACCCTCACCCTGGGGCGTCCGCTGGTGACGGCGGTGGAGCCTCTGGGCGACGGCGAGGCTCCCGGGGGCCTCTCGCCGCAGGATCGCTTGGTGCAGCTGGCCGCCAGCCTCGAGCAGCAGAGCCGCCATCCCCTCGCCCATGCCCTGCTGCAGGAGGCCCAGCGCCGCCAGTTGCCGTTGCTGCCTCTGGCGGCCAGCCGCACGGTGGTCGGCGAAGGCCTGCAGGGCTGGCTGGAAGCCGCCGCCAGCGACGGGCCGCCCGATCTGCTGGTGGGCCGGCTGGACTGGCTGGACGCCTGCCAGGTGCCGATCCGTGATCAGGCCCGGCTCCGCCAGGAGGCCCTCGAAGCCGGTGGGGCCACGGTGTTGGCGGTGGCCGAAGCCGGCCGCTTGCTGGGCCTGGTGGCCGTGCAGGATCGCCCCCGCCAGGATGCCGCCGCCACCCTGGAAGCCCTGCGTCACCGAGGTCTGCAGCTGGGGCTGCTCAGCGGTGACCGCCAGGCCAGTGTGCGCCGGTTGGGGGCCCTGCTGGGGCTGGCCGACGATGAGCTGGGCTGGGAGCTGAGGCCGGAGCAGAAGCTGGAGCGGATCCTGGCCCGCAAGCGTTCGGGTGGGGCCGTGGCGATGGTGGGCGATGGCATTAACGATGCCCCGGCCCTGGCGGCGGCCGATCTGGGGGTGGCCGTCGGCACCGGCACCCAGATCGCCCAGGAGAGCGCCTCGCTGGTGGTGATGGGCGATCGCCTGCAGGGGCTCGATGACGCCCTGGAGATCGCCGGCCGCACCATGGCCAAGGTGCGCCAGAACCTGATCTGGGCCTTCGGCTACAACCTGATCGTGCTGCCGATCGCCGCCGGGGTGCTGCTGCCGCGTTTCAACCTGCTGCTGACGCCGCCCCTGGCGGCCCTGCTGATGGCCCTCAGTTCGATCACGGTCGTGGTCAATGCCCTGCTGCTGCAGGATGGCCGCGGCCAGCGCCGGAGGACCTCGGCTTGAGCGCCGCTGAACGCCCGTCCCGTTCCTCCTCCAGCCCGCAGCTGCCTGGCCGTTTTCTGGTGCTGGAGGGCATCGACGGCTGCGGCAAGACCACCCAGCTCGAAGCCCTCCGCCAATGGCTGCCGGCCAGCGGCCTGATGCCAGCAGGAGCCCGGTTGCTGGTGAGCCGCGAACCGGGCGGCACTGCCCTGGGGCAGGCCCTGCGCAGCCTGCTGCTGCATCCGCCCGAGGCCGCCGTCCCCTGCCCGACGGCGGAGCTGCTGCTCTACGCCGCCGATCGGGCCCAGCATGTGGCCGCCACGATCCGGCCGGCCCTGGAGGCCGGTGACTGGGTGCTCTGCGATCGCTTCGCCGGCTCCACCGCCGCCTACCAGGGGTACGGCCGGGGCCTGTCCCTGGCCCTGATCGGGCAGCTGGAGGCGATCGCCACCGCCGGCCTGCGGGCCGATCTCACCCTCTGGCTCGAGTTGCCCCTGGCGCTGTCGCTGCAGCGCCGCCAGGGCCGGGCCGCCGATCGGATCGAGGCCAGTGGCGAGGCCTTTCTGGCCCGGGTCGTTGCCGGTTTCGGCCAGCTGGCGGCGCAGCGCGGCTGGCTGAGGATCGACGCCACGGCCCCGGCGCCGGCGGTCACGGCCGCCTGTTGCCGGCTGATTGAGGCTCAGCTGGGCGGGGTTGCTCCCGCTGCGCTGCCCACTTGCTCGCCAAACCCCGCCGAGGCGCCTCCGCTTCCCCTGGATGCCCTTCCCCCGATGTCCCCAGGTGGCGTGCAGAGCGCTGCCGGCGCGGTGGAGGCCGTTGTCGATGCGCTTTCGCTTCCCCCGCAGCCCATTGCCGAGGGGGCTGCCGGTGGTCTGCAGAGCGCTGCCGAGGCCCGCTCCAGTCCCCCTGATGTCACGGCCAAGCCGTCGCCTGCATCCCCGCGGTTGGGGGTTGAGGGGGCCTGGGGCCCGCCGCAGGGAGAATCCTGAATGACCGAGCTGTTCGCCGATCTGCTGGGCCAGCCCCGGGCCGTGGCCCTGCTGGAGGCTGCCCTGGAGCGGCGCCGGATCGCACCCGCCTATCTGTTCGCCGGGGCCGACGGTGTCGGACGGCGAATGGCTGCGCTGCGCTTCCTGGAAGGGGTGGTGGCCGGCTCTGAGGCCTGGCGCTCGGGGTTGCCGGCCCTGCGCCGCCGCCTGGCCCAGGGGAACCACCCCGATCTGCTCTGGGTGGAGCCCACCTATCAGCATCAGGGCCGGCTGGTGAAGGCCTCCGAGGCCCTGGCGGAGGGGGTGAACCGCCGCAGCTCCCCCCAGATCCGTCTGGAGCAGATCCGCGATCTGACCCGCTTCCTGGCCCGCCATCCGGTCGAGGCCCCCGGGGGCCTGGTGGTGGTGGAAGGGGCCGAGGCGATGGCCGAGGGGGCTGCCAATGCCCTGCTCAAGACCCTTGAAGAACCGGGAACGGGCCTGCTGATCCTGATCTGCGCCGCACCGGATCAGTTGCTCAGCACGATCCGCTCCCGCTGCCAGCAGATTCCGTTCGTGCGCCTCTCCAGTCAGCTGGTGGGCCAGGTGCTGGCGGCGTTGCCGGCGGAGCCGCCCCAGCGGCCCGCGGCCGAGACCGCCCTGGCCAGCAAGACCTCGGGCAAGAAACCGTCGGCCAGGAAAGCCTCGGCCAAAACCGGCGCGGACGGCGGCGCCGCGACGGAACTCCCCGAACCCGCCGCCAGCTCCCTGGCCGGGGCTGCAGCGGCCGAGCCCGAGTGCGAGCCACCGCCCAGACCCGATCCGCCCGAGTTGCTGGAGCTGGCGGCGGGTTCGCCAGGGGCCCTGCTGGAGCACCGTCACCAGTGGCGGGAGCTGCCGCCGGGTCTGGCCGAACGGCTGCTGCAGCTGGATCGCGATCCCCTGGTGGCTCTGGGCCTGGCCCGCGATCTCAGTGAGGCCCTCGACGGCGAGCAGCAGCTGTGGCTGCTGGCCTGGTGGCAGCTGGCCCTCTGGCGGCGCCGGGGCCCCGGG
>CAIKWV010000457.1 GCA_903831165.1 uncultured cyanobacterium | reverse complement strand
GTCGCCGTCGCCTCCGCCGGCTTCCACGCCGCCACCAGCCTGGTGGTTCTGGCGGTGTTTCAGCTGTTGACCGCCCACCACATCCCCCTGACAGCACTGTGGCTGCCCCTGCTGTGGGTGCCGCTATTCTGCTGGTCGTTATCATTGTCCTGGGTACTTTCAGCCCTTGGCGTATACCTCCGCGATGTTGGCCAGGTGGTGGGAGTGGTCACGAACATGCTGATGTTCCTCAGTGCCGTCTTTTACCCTCTCAGCTCCCTGCCACCGCTCTGGCAACCAATTCTCGCTCTCAACCCCCTGGTCTGGCTGATTGAGCAGACCAGGCACATCCTGATCCTCGGCACCATGCCCAACGTCATCAGCCTGGCCGTGGTGATCCCGATCAGCATCATCCTGTGTGAGCTTTCCTTCCGTTCCTTCTCCCGTGCCCGACGAGGCTTCGCCGATGTCCTCTGAAGCCACGATCGCGCTGAGAGTCAATCAGATCAGCAAGAAATATCGCATTTACGCCCACCCACGCGATCGCCTGTTTCAGGCTCTGTGGCGCTCGAACAAAACCAGATTTCAGGAGTTCTGGGCCCTGCACGAGCTCAGCTTTGAGCTGGGGCGTGGCCGCACCATGGGCGTTGTCGGCCGCAACGGCTCCGGCAAGAGCACGCTGCTGCAGCTGATCTGCGGCACGCTCACACCCACCTCAGGAACGGTCGAAACCCACGGGCGGATCGGAGCTCTGCTGGAACTGGGCAGTGGCTTCAATCCCGAATTCAGCGGCCGCGAAAATGTTTACCTTAATGCGTCATTACTGGGCCTGCGCCGCAGCGAAATCGAAGAACAGATTGACAACATTCTAGCCTTCGCTGACATTGGCGACTTCATTGATCAACCGGTTAAGACATACTCCAGCGGCATGGTGGTGCGCCTCGCATTTGGCGTTCAGGCCCACATCAATCCCGACCTATTGATCGTGGATGAAGCCCTATCCGTGGGCGACGAGCTGTTCCAGAAAAAGTGCTATGCCTACATTGAAAAACTGAAAGAAAATGGGACTTCCATCCTGCTGGTCACCCACAGTTGCCCGCAGATCATCCAGCACTGCGACGAAGCCCTGCTGCTGCACAAGGGCCGGGCCAAGCTTCTGGGCAAGCCCTCCACCGTGACCGTGATCTACCAGCGGCTCATCAACGCCGCAGACACGGAATGGGATCGGGCGATCGAGGAGCATCATCGCCTCACAGCCCAGCAACAGCAGGCTGCAACGCAGGCTGAACGCCTTGAACCCCTGGCCCCGGCGAGCGCAAACAACCAAGACCAAGCCGAAGCCGTTGCTGCGGAGCATCAGCCCCAACCTGTCGAAGCCTGGCTGGACTCCAAACTGCGCCCCACCTCAACGGTCGTCTATCCCGACCTGGGAGCCCGGATTGAAGAGTTGCACATCCAGCGGCTCAGCGGCGAGCAGGTGAACCACATCCCCGTCGGCGAGAGCTTCAGCCTCAGCTTCGACTATTTCGCCTCAGAAGAACTGAGCGATGTCAGTGTGGGCTGTCACATCGCTAGCAACAGCGGCCTGAGAGTCTGTGGGCAGAATTATCCCGCCAACAAAGCAAGTATTCCCCATATCCCAGCCAACACGCTTTGGCGCGTGACGTTCCACGTACAAGGGTCACTATGGCCAGGACTATATTTTATTGGCGGTGGCATCTGGGTGATGGGAGACAAAGGCAAGCATTATCTCCATCGCGTTGTTGACTTCAAAGCACTCCGAATTCTGGAGACCTCAGACATCATCGCCACCGGCGCCTGCAACCTGGCACTACAGCCACCGGAATTCAAGCTGTCGCAGCCTGGGGATCGGGCTGGGGCTGGAACATGAACATCGAATAGATCACGTTGCGGCGCATCTGGGTCATCATTTCCAGGAACATGTCGTAGCCTTCATTTTTATATTCAATCAGCGGATCCTTCTGGCCGTATCCGCGTAAGCCCACCGACTCCCGCAGGCTATCCATTGCCTGCAGATGCTCCCGCCAAAGGGTGTCGATCTGCTGCAGGATGAAGTAACGCTCGGCTTCGCGCACAAGACCGGGGCGCATCTGCTCCACCTGGCCCTCCTTGATGTCGTAAGCATTGCGCATCTGCTCCTGCAGGAACGCCTTGAGTTCTTCCATGGACAGGCCCCTGACCTGCTCCGGCGAAAGATCCTCAAGCAGATAAACAAACTCCTTGACCTTCTGCACCAACCGATCCAGATCCCATTCTTCCGGGGGCAGATCGGGATTCACGTAGGCATCGACGATGTCATCAATGGTGCGTTCTCCATAGCCAATCACCTGCTGCTTGAGCTCGCGGCCCTCAAGCACGCG
>CAIKWV010000456.1 GCA_903831165.1 uncultured cyanobacterium | reverse complement strand
TGGCCCGGTGCCCTGCGCATGGCAACCGGATTCAGCAGATCCCCTCGTGAGCGGTCAACCAGATCGGCGCGACCCCTCAACCAGATTGTCGTGGAACACCCCTGCGCCTTCAGCTGGCCGATCTGCTCAAGACGATCGACGACTGGCTTCGCCATGTCTCCAGCATCGACAGCCTGGAGCGAAAACGCACCAACCTCAATGGCACTTTCGCCGAACTCGGTCACCGCTGCACATCTCCAGCATGAAGCTCTGCCTGGGGAACGGGCTCGCATCCGCATCCTGGTGACGCGCATGCAGATCAACCGCGGCACCACTTTTCTGGGACCGGCCTACGCCATGTTCGAGGTGTTTCTCTCCGGCGCGGTGGTGGCCCTGTTGCTGATCGGTGCCGAACGGCTCAGCGCAGGAGAGGTGGTCTCCTGCTTTCTGTTCACCTCGTTCACCGATCTGCTGCTGCTGATCCGCGACCTCGACAACCCGTTCCAGTACGACGGCTCCTGTTCGCTCGACGTGGATCTCTTGCTGCTGGACACCACTCGCTCGCGGCTGTTGGGCCGGGCCGGCTGAGATCCAGACAACAAAGCCGGGCTGACCCAGGCCAGCCCGGCTGATGCCGTGCAAGACGAGCTGCGGTAGAGCCACTCGCTGCCATCAGGAAGCAGCTGCTGAGGGCTCAGCGTTCCCCCAGCAATTCCTCCCAGCTGGGACGGCTGCCGGGGGCATCCAGGCGCCGGGGCCTGGCCTGCATCGGGCAACTGGGATAGGTGGCGGCCCCGGCCCTGGTCATCGTTGATCGGTTGGGGCCGCCGCCAGTGTGGCTGGAGGCATGGACGGAAGTGAAGCCCTGGGACGGAGTCCTGGGCAGAACATGAAGCAGGAGATTGGTCATGGACAGACTCACGGATATGGATGACGCACCGGTCTTGGCCCCCCATCCCATCGGGATTTCGCACGGGGGCCGCTGATTGGACTGAAGGCCGACCTCGGAAGCGCTTGGGTCGGCACGGTGCAGGGGGCTGTCTCGCTGCGAGAGGAGATCGTGCCGTTGGACCGGAATGGCGGGTTGTCGACCCGTCGGCTCCTTCCGATCTCGTTCACCATAGGCCAACGCTGCACCCTGCGCCGTAAACGTTGGTTCGGATTCCCTGGCCAGGCGACCCCAGTCGCGGCAGATTGATGCCAACGGCTCAAGGGACAATGAACGGCATTCACCAGTGGAGTGTGAGTCTGGCCAGTGGGCGCAGCTGCCGCCCCCGCTGGCTGACGGAAAACGGGCGCTTCTCCTCCAACCCCGCCCGGGCCCTGCGGCTGGTCAATGCCGATGTGGCCGTCCAGCGGGTGCAGGCCTACATGGCCATGCGCGGCTGGCCCCATGAGGTGATGGAACGGTTCCGCCTGGTGCCCGCCCCCCACTGCGACCAGAGCTTCAGCCGCAGCGCCTGAGGGAGTGCGTCGTCGTGGGCAGACGCCAGACCCGGCGAGCTTTCAGGCGGGGCTTCGGGCCGGCAGGCCAGAGGTGCACGGCATCACTGGCTCGCTGCTCACCAACCAGAGAATCCAACCCGAAAGCAGGGCACTGAAGTAGCACCACACCGAAGTGAAGGCATGGTGGGCCACCCCATCCGCCAGCAAGCCGGCCGCCAGCAGGCCGAAGGCGAACAGCCACAACCTCGGCGAGGGGAGCAGCAGCAACGGCAGCAGAATCAGCAGCAGGTACAGAGCTCGACCGAGATTGCCGGCATCACCGCTGAGCAACAGCCGGGCGTGGTAGGCAATCGAATGACCCTGGATCGCAACGCTCAGCCGAGTCGGTTCGAGCACCAGGGGCAGCCATAACGCCAGCCCAAACAGCACCCCGCACAAGCTGAGAGCCCGCAACAGGATCAGGCGCCAGGGACGGAGCTGTCCCCGGGACAGGGTCAGGGCCACCCAGGGCAGCCAGCTGGGCCACAGGAAAAAAGCAAACAACAGGTAGCCCAGCGCCAGCGGCCGCAGCCCAGCCTGAGCCGAGCCAGCCTCCAGTGCCAGCCAGATCCGCCCCTCCATCGCCTGCTGCAGGCCAAACAGCACAGGCATCAGCGCCAGCGGCAGCAGCTCAGGCCTGCGGCGACGGTACGTCTGCCGAATCGCCAGCGCGCCCAAGGGCAACAGCACCGCCGCCGCCGTGAAACTGGCCGAGCTAGAGAAACAGATGGGCTCCGCCTCGAAGCTGCCGTTACAAAACCCTAGGGCGGAGCTGCCGCCGCCGATCAGGGAGCCGGCACTCGCCCCTGGCCGTGCCGCCCTGTGGCTCCGCCAACAGCGCTCAATCAGCCAGGAAGCAGGGGGCGAAATTGCTGCGGATCAGGCCATGCCTGCCCGGGCTTCGGCTTGAGCCCTCCAACCGCTGGCGCAGGCCACAGCGGTTTCACATCAAAAAGCCCCCTCTTGAGAGGGGGCTGTCTCCAGCCGTAGCTGGTGGGGGATTCCTGTAGGTGATGCCAGCTTTCGCTGGGATCAGCCGATCGCGGGGGCGGTCAGCGCCACG
>CAIKWV010000455.1 GCA_903831165.1 uncultured cyanobacterium | reverse complement strand
TCTTCTGTTACAGTCTCTTCAAGTTTCGTAACCAACGAACCCTCCATGACTGAATCCACTCCCCGCTTCGGCTTCGTCGCCTTCGCTGAAACCTGGAACGGCCGTCTGGCCATGCTCGGGTTCGTGATCGGCCTGACCACCGAACTGCTCACCGGCCAAGGCATCCTCAGCCAGGTCGGCCTCGGCTGATTCTCCAGCCTCGCTGGTTGATCCCGCTGACCCGGATGGCATCGCCATCCGGGTCTTGCTGGTAGGACCATGCACCCTCAGGGGATTACCCATGGCTACGGCCCTTGTGTTCGTACTGGCTCCGGAAGATCTCTTGCCAGCAGATGGGGCCAGCTGGACAGATCTGCTGCATGCCCAGGCCCTCGGCCTGCGCAGTGGTATCACCTTGCGCATCTTCTCCGTACCGCCTGATCAGGACGCTTCCCTGGAGACCCTGATCAGCCAGGGATCCGCCGACATCCGCGGACTCAATCCCCTGGGTCCCAACCACGGCAGAACGCTCTGCGATGCCCTGGTACCCCACATTGATCCCAGGGTTCTCGGCCTCGGTGTCTATGCGTTGAGTGACTGCCCGGTTGACGCAGCATCGAACCAGGTCAGCGACGAGCCCGGGGTTGAGCCGCCGATCCATCCCTCCTCCGGCTTGCCGATCCGCTCGATCCGCTGCCTGGATCGCTTCGCCCTGCGCGATGCCGAAAACGAAACCTGCTGGTTCTATCCCACCGAATCGGGTCGGTATCTCAGCTGGGAAAACCGCCGTCGCCTGCGCACGGAACCGGGTTTTCTGCCGGAGATCCCCCGTCAGGAGGGCAGCAGCGATTACAGGCGCGACGACATCCACGTGCTCTGGTCACTGATGGCCGATGACCGCGCCCTGACCTGCGTCGGCCTCACTTACGCCAGGCGACGCATTGAATGGCCGCTGTTGCGCAGCGAGGCGGAGGAGTGTGCCACCTGGGGCTCCTTCCGCATCGATCCGATGGCGGAGCAGAGCTATGAAGAAATCTGCAGCATCAGCGTGTTTGGAGCGGAAGCGACGCCGTGAGTGGCCGGCTGGCGATCACGGCGAAGAACGGATCCCCCTTGCCGCCCAGCCAGCCCAGTGGTCCTTCTGCCCTGGTGGTTTCGGCCAGAATCTCCGGTACGGGCCAACCCTGGGCCACCAGCACCCGGGCCACATAGTCGAGATGGTCGCGATCGCCGCCATCGGTCCAGACCTGGGGCGCCTTCTGGAAGAACATGCGGTTGGAGAACGAGACGATCAGTGCTCCGCCCGGTCGAGTGATGCGCCATAACTCGGCGGCGATCGCCTCCGGTTGTTGCAGGTACTGCCATCCCGCCACGATCAAGGAGACGTCAACGCTGCCATCGTCGAGGGGCAGTCGCTGATCCTGATTCAGATTCTGAATCCAGCGCTGATCCAGGCGGGGGTTGGCCTCCAGCTCCTGCTGGTTCAGCCCATGGCCGATCACGCGCTCGTAGCTGACGTCCGGCGGTAGATGGCTCACCCAGCTGCTCATCAGATCGAGCACCACGGCGCAGGGCGGGATGCGCTGGCGATAGAGCGCCGTCAGCCGGGCTCGGAAGGCGCCATCGAGATGGTGGACGTAGCGGGGTTCGGCATAGAAGAGCGCATCGTCGTCGCGATCGAGCTTGAAGCGCTCCTGATCCCCCAGCACCTGCACCACCATCGCTGCCCAGCTCTGACACCCTCGCCACTCTGGCAAGAACCGAGCCGCGTCCGGGCGAGCGGGCCATGGGAGCATGAACCTCTCTGTTGCGTAGTTCCGCAGCCGCCATGCGCCGACGCACCTTTCTGCTGTTCTCTGCCGCGGGGGCCCTGCTCGGGGAGATGCTGAACCCCTGGCTCGGCCGCTCGGCCCAGCTTCCCGTCCCAAGCCGGCGCGAGGTTTCGGAGCCGAGCACGGTCATGGAGCAGGGCCCGGCTGTTGAGCAAGCCACTGCTGTTGAGCAAGCCACTGTTGTTGAGCAAGCCACTGCTGTGGAGCAAGCCACTGCCCTGGAGTCGAGTACAGCCACGGACGAGGGAACGGCCTCTGACTTCAGAACCGCTCAGGCGCGGAACCTGGATGTGGCGAGCGTGGCCGAGCTCACCAGCAAGGGCCAGCTGCTGATCCCCACCAGCCCCCTGGGGCCCGTGTTGCTGATCCTGGATCGGGCCACAGGGCAACGGAAGGCGGTCAATCCCACCTGTCCCCATCGAGGTTGCACGGTGGCCTGGAACGGTTCGAGCAACACGTTTCTCTGCCCCTGCCACCAGGCCCGCTTCAATGCCGATGGCCGCTGGATCGGCGGCAAGGCCGTGCGGCGACCTCTGGAGCGCTACAAGGTCACGGTCGCGAACGGCAGGATTCTGGTGAGCCCGGCCTGAGCCCTGCGGCGGCGGGCTTGGCGTGACCCGTTCTCAGCCGGTTTCGGGCTCCTACAGTCCATCTGGGAGCGTGGTGGGACGGCGGAGGCACGATGGATCTGCTGGTCATCTCCCTGTTGGTGCGCTGGATCCTGGGCTGGCTGCTCTGCTTCCGCCTGCCGCGTTTGCCGGAGGCTGCGGCCGACCATCCGCCCAGCTTTTCGGTGCTGATCCCCGCCCGCAACGAGGAAGTCAGCCTGCCCCATCTGCTGGCAGCCCTGGAACAGCAGAGCCTGAGGCCCCTGGAGGTGATCGTGATCGACGACCACTCCAGTGACGGCACGGCCGCCTGCGCCCGCCAAGCCGGAGTCCAGGTGCTGCAGCCGCCAGCGTTGCCAGCGGGGTGGTGCGGCAAGACCTGGGCGCTCCACCACGGCAGCCGCAGCAGCCGTGGTGAACTGCTGGTGTTTCTCGATGCCGACACCGAGCCGGGTCCTGCGTTCCTGGAGCGGATCGTGGCCGCCCAGCAACGGCTGGGCGGCCTGGTGTCGGTGCAACCGTTCCATCGCACCGAAAAGGCCTACGAACCGTTGTCGCTGCTGTTCAACCTGGTGGGCCTGATGGCCGTGCCCCTGGGGGAGCGGGCGCAGGTGGCCTTCGGGCCGGCGATGGCCACCAGCCGCCGTGACTATGAGTGGGTGGGGGGCCACGCTGCCGTGGCCGGCAAGGTGGTGGAGGACTGGTTCCTGGCCCATGTCTATGAACGGGCAGGGCTGTCGGTGAGCGCTTTCATCGGCCAGGGGCAGATCGCTTACCGCATGTATCCGGGCGGCCTGGGGGATCTGGTGGTGGGATTCGACAAGAACTTCGCCACCGCTGCCGGCGAGGTGCGCTGGCGGCGGATGCTGGCGGTGTTGTTGTGGCTGTCGGGACTCTTCTGGATCGCCTGGGCCTTGCCCGCCTCCCTGCTGGGCTGGCCGCTGGTGGGCAACCCCGATCCCCTGCTCAACCTGGCGATCTACGCGGCCTATGCCCTCCAGTTGCTGATGCTCAGCCGGCAGGTGGGGCGATTCAGCTGGATCAACCTGGTCTTCCCGGTGCCGGTGTTGTTTTTTCTGGCGGTGTTCCTGCTGGCCATCGTCAACCTGGAACGGGGCAGCGTCAGCTGGAAAGGACGCCAGTTCCCGACCCGATGAGCGCCACCAGCCAGCTGTGGACTCCGGTGTTGGCGAGCGCCGGCGGCTGGTTCGGTTGGTCGTTGCTGATCGGCGCCCTCGCCAACCGCCTGCCCCAGGACGCCCTGAGGCGGGACAGTCGGCTGACGCGGCTGCGGCCCTGGGAGACGCGGCGGCGCTATGAGCAAGGGCTGGCGATCCGTTTCTGGATCCGGGTGCTGCCCGATGCGGGCCAGGCCCTGCCGGGTGGGGTGGCCAAGCACGCCCTGGTGCGCCGCGATTCCCGGGCCCTGGAGCGGCTGATGGCCGAAACCCGACGGGCCGAGTGGGTGCACTGGGCCCTCTGGCCCTTCTGGATCGTCACGGCCCTGTGGTTGCCGCCGATCGGAGTGCTGGCCAATCTGCTGTTCGCCACCCTGTTCAACCTGCCCTGCCTGGCGGTGCAGCGGTACAACCGCCTGCGGCTTCAGTCCAGCCTGGCCCGTTGCGGCGAGACCGGCCGCTGACCGGCAGGGGAGACGGCCAGACGCTGCAGGGGCATGAGCTGCTGTTTCGCAGGAAGAGTCAACGGTTCAGCGCTCGGCGCGGTGATGCTCGTTCCACCTCCCCAGTTCAGCGCGCCTCCATGGTGTTCCTGCCCAGCCTCGGCCCCACCGCAAGCCAGCAGGGCGAGGCTGACCGCCCGTCCTACAGGCCGCCGGATCTGCTGCGATCTCTGCATGTGCTCGATTTCTGGGAACTCCTGGGGAACCAGTCCCTCGCCGCCCAGGCCCTGCAGCTGCATCAGTCGAGCGTCAGCCGCATCGTCACCGATGTCAGCCAGCAGTTCAAGCTCAGGCGCAGCAGCGCCGAGCGTCCATCGCCCCATCCCCTGCGCTACCTGCGCCTGGCCTATCGGGCCCATCGCATGGGGGAGGGGGTGCTGCGGCTGGCCACCGATCCCCTGCTCCAGCCCCTGCTGGACGGTCTGCCATCCCTGCAACCGGTGCCACCCCGATTCCGAGCGATCCCGGAGTGGGTGGGCCTGTTGCAGGAGGGGGTGATCGACGCCGCCCTTGTGCTGGCGCCGAACCTGGAGCCCGTGCCCCCCGGCCCGTCTTCGCCCTGGGATGGGGTGCGGCGGCTCGAGCTGGGCTGGTTGGAGCTGCAGCTGGCCGTCGTCCCCGGCGGCAGCCGTGAGGTGCTGGTCCCCGAGCTGGCGCAAGCCCCGCTGCTCCATCGGCAGCTGAGCCAGCAGCAGTGGAGCCTGCGGCCCGTCGGAGCGCGGCGGGACCAGACCCAGGCCTGGTTGGAGGGTGCTGAACGTCTGGTCCTGCCGGTGATTCCATCGCTGTTGCCGGGCGGCTGGCTCGCGCATAGCGGTAGAAGCCTGGAAGCTTTGTCGCCGCCCTTGCAGGCTCCGCTCTGGTTGCTGACGGGTGAGGAGGCGATGGTCACCAGCACCCTGCACCAGGGGGTGGCTCGACTGCGGCAACAGTGGCAGCAACAACCCATTCCGCCGGGATGCTGAGCTGCCCAGCCGGAGGGAGCCAGATTGGCCAGGGCCGAGCCAGGGCTGATCAGCTGCCGGGCTGGGTCCAGCGCCGGTACAGCCAGAGGCCACCACCGCCCCAGGCCAGGCTCCAGACGATGAAGGTGGTCGCCGTGCCGAGCTGGCCCGTTTCGAGCGTGTAGACACCGGCCTGAATCAGTCCGGCATCAATCAGCGAGCCGCCGATGCCCCAGCCCAGCACCCAGCTGATCAGAAAGCCAATCGCCTGAAGATTGCCGGTCATGGGGAGGGGATCGGGGCAGAAGGATTCTGGGCCCGCTGCAGCCCCCCCGCTGCAGGGACCGAGTCGCCCCGAGGCGGAGCTGCGATCAGCTCGGCAGCCGATGCGGTACAACCTGCTTGGAGACCTGATCCAACGGGAGCGGCACGACCGGGATGGAACGGGGCTGGAGCTGATGCAGGGACAATATCCTCACAGCGAGCGACGGCAGGCTGTATGAATGTCAATGACGTCTTCCAGGTTCGATCCCGCGATCGCCAACCGGGCCCGGCCCTGATCCTGGCGGATCGGACGCTCAGCTATCACGAACTTGATCAGCGGGTGGCTGCCCTGGCGGGCCATCTGATTCAGCAGGGCGTGGTCGCAGGTCAGGTGGTGGCGATGCGCTTGCTTGCGCCCCTGACCCAGGTGCTGGCCATGCTGGCCCTGGCCCGGATCGGCGCCACCAACTTCAGCCTTTCCCTCAACATCCCGATCAAGCGCGAGCGTGAATGGATCCGTCGCGTTGAGGCTCGCTGGCTGATCACGGACCTTCCGCGATCTGATCGCAGTGAGCTACCCGTGATTCTGCTAGCGGAGCCGGATGCTGCCTGGCAGAGCCCAGCGCAGAACCCGCCTGAGCCTGTCAGCGATCCTGAAGCACCATGGACAATCCTGGTTGGATCGGGCTCGACCGGCAAGCCCAAGTTCTTGCCCATTGGCCATCGTCAGATTCTCGAGCGCATGCAACGGGCGCCACACTGGCTTCCCTATGGCCAGCAGGATCGAATTCTCTCGTTGATTGGTCTTGATTTTCACAGCAGCAAACAGCGACTGCTGGAGGCTTTCGCCATTGGTGCCGCCGTCGTGCTCCCCGAGCCCAGCAGCCTGTTGAAGCTTTCGCAGCTGCTCGATGGACCGGCAACGGTCGTCTATGGGACGGTGTTTCACTATGAAATCATTCTGAACGCCTTGACCCCAGAGCGGACGGGCTGCTGGCACGGGTTGACCGCCCTTTGGATCACGGGTTCGACGGTGACCGATGAGCTGCGCCGCCGGCTCAGGGACCGACTCTGCCGTTCCGTCTATGTGACCTATGGCGCGAATGAATGCAGCACCTGTAGCTGTGTGGGACCACCGGAGGTTTTTGATGTGCCGCGATCGGTGGGATACCTAGTGCCAGGATTTGAGCTTGAAGTGGTCGATGACCAGGAACGTCCCCTGCCAGCGGGTCAACATGGCCAGGTCCGCATTCGTTCGGCTACCACAATCAGCGGTTACCACGATGATGGCAAGGCCACAGCCGCCGCCTTCCGTCAGGGTTGGTTCTATCCAGGCGATCGGGCCATGCTGAGGTCCGATGGATTGCTGATCCATGCAGGACGGACGGATGCGATGATGCTGATCAATGGCATCAACATCGACCCCGTCGAAGTCGAGGTTTGCTTACAGTCCCATCCAGCGGTGGCTGAAGCGGTGGTCATGCCCTTACGTCATCCTGTCCATCAGGATGTTTCGGTAGCTGCTGTTGTTCTGGTGGACCAGGCCATCACCAGAGAAGAGGAGTTGCTTGCGTTCGTCCAGGGCCATCTGGGCCGTCTCTATCTCAGCAGTGTCGTGATCATGGAGCAGCTTCCCCGTAATCCGATGGGCAAGCTGCAACGCCAGGAACTCAGAACACTGTTGCAGCGTCAATTGCAGCCCAGTCCCGTGGCTGAACCATCAAGTTCTGCGGATGGGTCGTTTCAATGCTTCCAGGCCTTGCTCCAGGCCCCGCTACCGGCGTTCCGCGTTCTGGCTGAACTCCAGTGGCCCGTTGCTGCTGAGCTGGGACGCATTGACCAGTGGCTGCTGGGTCCCTTGGCCTTCGAGCAGGAACCGCAATGGTTTGGCAGGCCCCTGGCCCCGGAGCAGGACCGGGAGGCCGCCTTGGCCTGGATCGATCGGGCGCTGTTGCTGGCGACCAGCCTGCTGCAGATCGCCCAGATTCCGATCCTTGCGAAGCCCGATCTACGGCTTCTGGTTTCGCCACCATCACCAGAGTCATCGTCAGAGCCAACCTCATGGCGAGTGGCGGTTGATTTCAGCCTGATCGAAGAACTGTCACCCCAGATTTATCGCCAGGCTCTCAATCAGGGCCTGGGCATCCTCACTTGGATGGCGAACCACCCGATCACGCCTGAACATCAGTCCAGCTTGTTCTCCCACCTTAACCAGGTCGCTGAAACCCAGTTCAAACACGTCCTGCCACCCGGAAAGTCGCGTGTGCCCGTGCTTATGGCAGCCCATCAACGTGACATTCCGTTGTTGTCGCTTGGCCGTGGCATCTTCCAACTGGGTTGGGGGGCAAAGGCCAAGCGGATGGACCGCAGTAGTACGGAAGCTGATTCCCATATGTCTGTTCAGTTGAGTCACAACAAATTGGTCACCGCCAGGCTGCTGGCTCGAGCCGGCTACCCCCATGCCTTTCATGGTCTGGCTGCCAATCTGGAAGAGGCGCGAACGCAGGCCGGTCGCATCGGTTGGCCCGTGGTGGTCAAGCCCGTCGATGCCGATCGAGGTGAAGGGGTGGCGGTGGCCATCGCCGATGATGACGCCTTGGCCCAGGCCTATGCCGTTGCTCGCAGCCATTCGCGACTTGGCCAGGTGCTGGTGGAGCGCCAGGTGCCTGGGGTTTGTCACCGGCTGTTCATCGTGGCGGGTACGTTGCTGTATGCCGTCAAACGGCTCCCGATCGGCGTCTATGGCGACGGCCGCCTGACGGTGGGTGATCTGGTGCGGCAGGCCCGTGAGCGCGCCGATCAACGACCACCGTGGCAACGGGATCCCATTCCGCAACTGGATGACTTGGCTGAGGCGAGCCTGCAGGCGGCTGGGTTGAATCTGAAGTCGATCCCGGCTTTGCGGTCGTTTGTGCCGTTGCGACCGATTGAAACCACGGCATGGGGTGGTGTTGACGAAGATGTTTCCGAGACCATTCACCCTGAAAATCTGCGAATTGCCATCGGTGCGGCCCGTTTGTTTGGGCTGAGCATGGCGGGGATTGACCTCATTTCGCTTGACCTTGCTATTCCTTGGTATCAGAATGGTGCCGTCATCAATGAAGTCAACTTTGCACCTGTCCTCGGCGATGGCTCGATCTCACGCAGCCGAATCCCTGTCTTTCTGCAGAGCTTCATCGACGGTGCTGGGCGCATTCCGGTGCATGTGTTCGTCGGTGGCGCCGCAGCCCTGAAGGCGGCCAGGGCTCAGCAGGTCTGTCTGCATGCCGCCGGTGTGGCTGCGGTGCTCACCACCGCCGCAATCACCTGGGCGACGCCTGACCAACTTTTGCCCATGGCGATCGAGGGCCTGTTTGGCCGCAGCCGTGCCTTGCTGCTGTCCCCTCGAGTTGAGTTCCTGCTCCTGGTCGTGCAGAGCGATGAGCTGTTCCATCGGGGATTGCCGCTCGATCGCGTCGATCTCTGCCACTTCGTGGACGATGAGCTCGTCGACTGCCAGGCGCCGAACTCGCCCGCTCCCCCCCATCAGCTCGCCATGCTCAAAACCTGGTTGCAGGGCTGGGCGCTGTCATCGCCGTGAGCTTCTGGTTCCCAAATCCCGTACCTGGAGAGACGTTTCAGCCTTGACGACAACCATGATGGCGACAATCATTTGACTGTCGGCTCACTGTTGCTGCGATCACGCGTGCGATGGCACCAACGTCGGCTGGGCCGCCGGCACAATCAGACCAACAGGCAGGGCGATTCTTCAACGGAGTCACGGGCACTGCTGTCGCTGGCTCCGGCGTCATCGATCGGGATGGCACCACCACGTTCGTGTTCTGCCGTGGCCTTGCATCCGTCGTCAGCTCCGTTGAGCGAGGTTGCAATCGACTCGGTGATCGACTCCGTGATCACCTGCAGACGCATCAGCTGATGGTCACCGAAGGAGCGCAGAAAGGGCACATCGGCGGCGTCGCGGCCGCGGGCGATCAACACCCGCCCACAGCGAGGGATGTTGTGGCGGGCATCGAACACATACCAACGATCGCCGAGAAAGGCTTCGAACCAGGCGGAGAAGTCCACCGGGGCCTCACCGATCGCCATGCCCGTGTAGCCGAGATAGCCGGTGCAATAGCGGGCTGGAATGTTGAGGCAGCGGCAGAGGCTGATGGCCAGATGGGCGAAGTCGCGGCAGACCCCGGCGCCATCGGCGAGGGTGTCGCCGGCTGTCTTCTGGGGCCGCACCGCTTCGTAGTCAAAGCGAATCTGGCCATGCACCCAGTCACAGATCGCCTGCACCAGGGGCCAGCCCCGGGGAACCGTGGCAAAGGTCTGCCAGGCCAGCGACATCAGCGCAGCCGTGTCGCAATAGGTGCTGGCATTGAGGTAGCGGTAGGTGTCGATCGGCAAGCTGTGGATCGGGCACTGGGGCACCGAGGGCAGCACCGGATCGCAGTGGTCGGGGCAGGCGATGGTGGTGGCATAGCTGAAGCGGGTGACACCACTGGGCGCCATCAGACGGCACCAACGATTGCCGGACTGATCTCGCAGCACCTCCATGGTGCGATCGGGATGCAGATGCACCAGTTCTTCCGAACGCAGGTCGGCCTGGAGGCTGGTGTGGGGATGCACCAGGGCCAGGATCGGTGTCGCCACCTCACAGCGCAGGTCCAGCTGGCAGCCAATTCGCAGATGCACTGGCGGAAGTGGGGGAGACTTGATTGGATCCACCGAATCCTGGCGGCCTCGCTGGCGTCGTGCTGTTGCCGATGCGGCAGTGCCAGCATCGGCTGACGTTGCCGGGTCAAGGCCGGCCGGTCGCCATGACGACCCAGCAGGGTCCATGGCCTCAGGGCCCCTGGCGGCGGAGCGATGCGATCAACGTTTTCGCCGCCAGCGCTTGCGACCGATCAGTAAATCTGTGGGATTCATTTCTGCCGCCGCTCCCGGTCGTCGTCCCCAACTCGGCCCAGGGTTTTCCACAGCCAGCTCACCGCAAGCCACCCTCCAGATGCCGGGCCCGGCCCCAGGCTGGGGAAAACAGGTTCTCCCCTTGACGGCCGCGAACCAGGGTCCTCCGCCCGAGGCCATCCCTGAGCTCAGGAGCGACTCATCAGGTAGCGACTCAATTCGCGGTGTTGGTCCCATTGGGATGGGCCAGACCACACCGTTTTGACGATGGCCGCACGGCGTGGCCTTATGGGGCCACCCAGAGCCGAGCAGCGCCGCGTGAGCCCGACGTCCGAGCCTTCCCGATTCAGCCAGCAGCGTGTCCCTTCGGCACCGGAGCATGCCCCCACCTATGTGAGTGTGGTCAACGAGTTGCCGGAAGATCTCTATGACGCGATGCGGGAGTTCGTCCGCACCCATCCCCAGTGGGATCAATACCGGTTGATGCAAGCTTCGCTGGCCGGTTTCCTGTTCCAGCACGGCAGTACGGATCGAGCCGTCTCGCGCCACTATCTCAATGGTCTGTTCCGCCGCGAGGGCAGCCAACCGACGCCGCCGGCGAGTCCTGGCCTGCCCCAGACCAGGCCCGATCCGGTTCGGGTGCATCCGCTCAATCCCTCGCAACGGCTGCAGCAGGACCGGTCCTGGCCCTCCGCAGCTTGAGGGCGCTGGTGCTCGGTGAGGCGATATGGCAACGCTAGCCCGTCGGCTCGACCCAGTTCTGATCGGGTCCTGGCCAGGCCATAGCCCTCGCTGGTGCTGACGATGTCGGGACACGGCTCGACACTTCGCGGCTGTCCTGGCTTGACCTTGCTGATCAGGCCTGCAGCGGCTCAGTCGCCATCGTCACCTGCGGATCACGCTGGCGCTCGGCCCCTGCTGTTCCAGCAAAAAGGCCCGGATGGTCACCACCATCCGGGCCTGAAAACCCACGTTGTTGTCGAGACAGGTTGCGGCTGGTTCAGCCCAGACCCAGTTGGCCGAGAATGCCCTGGCCGGTCAGCAGCTCGGTGGCGAGCCCAATCACGAAGCCAAGCATGGCCAGGCGGCCGTTCCAGGTTTCGGCAAAGCCGACGAAACCGAAACGGGAAGGAGATTCAGCCATCGGAGGTCCGGGTTCAAAACTGAAGAAAATCTAATGGTGGTTGGCGCTGCTCTGGCGCTCTCACTGTTCGGCATTGCCTCTGGCAGCGATCAGCTCCGCTGATCACCCCTGTGCGGAAGAGGGTTCTGCCTCCTCTGAGCGCCGAAACACCAGGGTGCGGTTGTGGGCCGGCATCGCCAGATCGGCCAGGGGTTCGAGGCCCAGACCCCGTGCCTGCTGCCTGACGTCCAGGACGTCGCGCAGTCCCATCTGGGGATCGAGGCTGCGCAGATGGGCATCAAAGCTGAGGTTGCTGGCTGCTGCCGGCAGATCGCCCTCCAGAAACGGGCCGTACAGCAGCAGCAGGCCGCCGGCCGTCAGCACCCGGGCGGCACCGGCCAGAAGCTGGGGCACCGAAGCCGCCGGCATGATGTGCAGCGTGTTGGCGCTGAACACCGCATCGAAAGCCTGGGTGGGCCAGGCCTCGCGCTGATCGACATCCAGGGCGATGGGCTCCGCCAACTCCGATCCCGGGGCCAGGGGCTGCCAACCCGCCGCCGCCGGTTGCTGTTCGGGCTCCCTTTGCCAGGCGATCCGCGCCGCCAGGCCCGGCAGCTGGCTGGCGCGCTCGCTGGGCTGCCAGTGTAGGTCCGCCAGCTGCTGGGTGAAATACACGGCGTGTTGCCCGCTGCCCGAGCCGATCTCCAGCACCCGGGCCTCCGGCGGCAACCATTGCTGCAACATCGCCAGGATCGGCTGCTTGTTGCGCTCGCAGGCGACAGAGAACGGCAGCACCACGTCAACGGCTGGGAGCACGTTCATTGTCAGCCCGGGGCCTGATCCAGGGGCCGCTGGGCCTGGATGGCGAACAGCTGGCTCGGGCGGTCGTCCGCCCAGGTGTACAGAGCGATCTGATCCAGAACGAAACCGTGCCGGGGCCGGGGAGCCCGCTGCAGCCAGGCGTCAACCTCGGCCTGCCCGGCGGCCATGCCTCGCCGCCTGGGCCGGGCCAGGGTGATGTGGGGCAGGGCCGCCCGCCGTTCCGGAGGCAGGTCGGCGGCCGCCAGCGCCGGCAGGCGCCAGCGCTCGATCAGCGATCGGGTCAGCCTGGAGCCATGGACCTGATCGAGCTCTTCAGCGGAATCCGGCGCCAGGGTCAGGGCATAGGCCGAAGGGGTCTCAGCTGGGCCCATGGCGCGCCAGCCGCCCGGGACCACGGCGAGGGCCGGATGCTGCAGTGGGGCGATCGCCTGCCAGGCCCGCCAGGCCCGCTCCGCCCCGCAGGCGCCCAGAAAGGCCACGGTGATGTGCAGGTCAGCGGCGCAGAACGGGCGCAGGCCGGCGGGCAGATCGACCAGCAACTCCGTCAGGTGCGCCTGTTCAGGCACCACTAAAGCCAGGAACCAGTTGGCGGGTGGCATGGCGGTGATCGGTCGGTCCTCAACTCTGGGGTGTGTTGTCCCGCATGGCCAGACGGCTGGCGTTCATGGGGCCGCGAGCGGGGTCCGGGGTCTCAGCGCAGTTCAAACCAGAGCAGGTCCGTGCCGGCGACCAGCCCCTTGATCGCGCCAGACAGGCCGGCGGCCAGCCCCAGGCCGTCACCCGCTTGCAGCCGACCGCCGCCAGCTCCTGCAGGGCCGTCCACCTGGAGCTCCAGTTCACCGGCGATCATCTGGAGCCAGCCCTGGGCATCCGGGGCCAGGGGGAGATCCAGACCGCTACCGGCCTCAAGCCGGCCCCGCCACAGGCGCACCGGCCGCTCGATCGTCATGGTGTCGCCGCCGCCCTGGGGATCGAGCAGCGGCGTCCAGCCCGGGCTGCTTGCAAAGGGCCGTTGCTCGTAGCTGGGGGGGATGCCCCGCCGGCTGGGTTCGATCCAGATCTGCAGCAGATGGCAGGGCCGCTCGCCGGTGTTGATTTCGCTGTGCACGATGCCCGTGCCGGCACTCATGCGCTGCACCTCTCCGGCGTGGAGGGTGCTGCTGTGGCCTAGGGAATCCTGGTGTTCTAGGGCTCCGTCCACCATCACGGTGATGATCTCCATGTCGCGATGGGGGTGCATGCCGAAGCCCCGGCCGGCGGCGATGCGGTCGTCGTTGATCACCCGCAGGGGGCCGAAACCCATCCAGTCGGGATCGAAATGGTCCGCAAAACTGAAGCTGTGCCAACTGTCCAACCAGCCGTGCTGGCTGT
>CAIKWV010000454.1 GCA_903831165.1 uncultured cyanobacterium | reverse complement strand
CGGCGGACCTGGCGGCCCGCAACCGGGACTACCTCCGACCGGTGCTGCAATCGATCCGCAGCAGCGGCAACTGCGACCACGACCAGACACGCTGGCGGGCCTTCCAGGCGTCGCTCAGCGAGGCCGGCCTCAAGCCCAGCAGCGAGGTGCTCACCTGTGGCGGCCCGCTGCGGAGCTGGGATCCCCAGCAGGTGGTGGCGGAGTGGCTCAGCTCGCCGCTGCACCGCTCGATCCTGCTGGAGCGCCCCAGGGCCACCAACCTGGGCTGCAGCAGCCTCAGCCAGGCGGACCAGACCGTGGCGATCTGCACCCTCTGGTCACCGAAGCGCTGAGCCCTCAGAGTCGCATGCCCCCCGGCATGTCGAGCAGGGTGTCGCTGGGCCAGGCCCCCAGGGAGGCGAAGCGACTGGCCAGCACGGCAAAGAGGCTGGTGTGTTTCTTGAGTTCCTGATCCGCCGCCCACTCGGCCTCCTCCACTTCGCCCTGGGGCAGGCCCAAGCCTTCGACCAGCCGCCGATAGGCATGCTTTTCACGCTCATTGATGGACGAGGTATCGCCCAGATTGCGACCGACCCTGATCACCATGTAGGACAACTTCAGCGCCAGCTGCTTGTCGTCGTGGCTGCTGAATCGGGGGGCCAGCTCATCGATCAGCTCAACGCCCATCGCCCCGGACACCATCTCCGCCACAGCATCGGCCGCCTCCGGCAGGCCCACATCCGCCATGAAGTAGCGGCGCGCCAGCACCTCCAGCAGCCGCCGCTCCTCCGGCGCCACCTCGCCATCGCTCCAGGCCAGGCAGCAGAGCAGGCGCAGCAGGTCGAGATCGCCGCCGCTGATCGAGTCGCTGGGCTGGGCCATGGCCGGGGAGCTGAACGGGTCGCGCCATTCTGAGCGTTGGTCGGTCCCCGTCCGCCAGCCCATCGCGGCGACCTGACAAGGACCGCTGGCCTGGCGGCCAGGCCGGAGCCAACGGGAGCCGCCCCGGATCAGCCAGCCGCCACCATGCTCGACCAGGGTTGGCGCAGCTGGGCGCCATAGGGCCCACGGCCATCGAGGCAGGCGGCGCCGCAATGGCAGCCCAGGCTGATCGCCTCGGCCACACTCCAGCCGGCGGCCAGGCCGGCGGTGACCCCGGCCGCAAACGAATCGCCCGCCCCATAGGTGTCCTGCACCGGCCGCTGCCGCTGGGGCGCCGCAAACCGTCCCCCCGGGCTGGCCAGGCCACCGGCGGCCCCTTCGGTGGCGATCACCAGCGCCGGCGCCAGGCTGAGATCGCCGGGGCAGTAGTGCTCCGAAGGATCCAGGCCGCTGCCGATCAGGGCATCCAGGCGCAGCCCCGCCTGCTCCAGCAGCGCCAGCCGCACCCGGGGCGTCGCCGCCAGCAACCGGGCCTGGCGGGCCTGGCGCAGCGCCCCCACATCGGCCGCCGTCACGAACACGCCGTCGCAAGCCGCCAGTTGATCCCAGGGCAGGGGGTCGGCGGCCCCGGGATTGAGCCGCTCGCCGATCACGGTGATCGTGCGCTCCCCGTCCGCGTCCACGAAGGTGATCGCCCGGCGACTGGGGCCATCCCGCCAGGCCACCTGCAGCTCCAGGCCCAGGGCCGTCAGCTCCGCCGCCGCCCGTTCGCCGATGGCATCGCGGCCCAGGGCGGTGAAGAACGGCACCGGCCGGCCCAGCAGGCGGGCCAGCTGCACGGCGACCACGGCGCCACCGCCGGCGGCGCATTCGTGGAAATCCCCGGCCCGCAGGATCTCGCCGGGCTGCGGCAGATGACTGACGCCAACGAAGCTGACCACCTCCACATGGCCCACCACCGCCAGCTGCAGGGGCCCCAGGGGGGGCAGCTGCGACAGCGGAATCGGCACCGAGGCCAGATCGCTTGCCATCAATCCAGCCTCGCCCTGGCGCTGAACTCGCCAAGAACCAGGCGCCGGGCGCGGGGATTGGGGGTTTCGGCCACCAGCTGCAACCGCTCTCCCTGGCGGCCATCGGCCGTGACCGTCAACGTGTCGAGCGGCGCACCATCGGCGGCGAGCACGTTGAAGCTGGCGCGGATCTGGCCGCAGGGCCGATCGAGGCACTCCACCTCCAGCACCTCGACGGCGCCGCCACCGAACACCCGAGGCGGACGGCAGTTGCCGGCGCAGGGGCGCACGAAGACCCCGGGATCGGCCTCGCGCCAGCCCGTGTCCTTGAGACGCTGGCGCTCGGCGGCGGCCTCGCTGAGCACGGGCTTGGCCGCGCTGAACCAGGGCAGGCCGCGGGCCCACCAGCCTCCGTAGAACCCGAGCCCCAGCACCAGGGCCGCCACCAGAGCGCTGACGCAACCGAACGGCGAACGGCCGCGGCTGGTCACGCCGCCAGCTGCGGTTGCGGCTGCGCCAGCTGGGCTTGCGGCTGCGCCAGCTGGGGATTCACTCCTGGCCATCGTCGTACCCCATCAAGGCACGGAACATCAGACCACCGCCGCTGCCCACCAGGGCCAGCATCATGATCAGATTCCAGAGGGTGGTCGGCTGGAACTGCACGAACAGGGTCTGCAGCACCCCGGCGGCCATCGCCGCCAGGGAGGCCAGCACCAGAAACCAACCCCAGCGCTGATTGCGCAGGGCAAACAGCAGGCACACCCCGGCGGTCAGCGGAATCAGCAGCAGGCCGAAGCCACTGCCGGGGGCCAGGCCGCCCCCAAAACCGCCACCCCCGAAACCGCCGCCCCAGCCGTAGCCCGCCATGCCGCCACCGCCCCAGCCCCGGCGGAACGCGAACGGACCCCCCATGGCGAAGCCGTGGGAGCCGACCAGCACCTGGTTGAAGAACAGGAACACGCCGGTGCTCAGCAGCACGGCCCCGAGGATGAAGGTGAAGAAGTCCTCCACCGGCTTGCGCGGTTGCATCACCATCCGATCAACTCCCGGTGCAACAACAATGAGGGCCCATGCGCCCCAGCCTGGGCCGAATCCAGGCTTCGCTGGTTCAGGGTCTGCATGCCTGACACAATCTGCGGCCGGACCTGCCGATTCTGGCCAGCCTCGCCGCAGCGGTCATCCCCGGGGCGGCAAGCCCGCGGGGGCAAGGGCCGATGCAGCAGCTCACGGCCGCAACCAGCCCGGTCGAGCCCGAGGCGCGCGCGCAGCGGAGCCGATCAGGCCCCGGGTGCGGCGTCCAGCCGGGCCTGCTGCAGATCGGCACCATCGAGGTGACAGTCGCTGAGATCACAGCCGCGCAGATCGGCCTGGCGCAGATCAGCACCATTGAAGTTGGCGCCATAGAGGCAGCAGCCCCGCAGATCCGCCCCGCGCAGCTGCACCCC
This sequence comes from uncultured cyanobacterium, assembly GCA_903831165.1. GTDB lineage: Bacteria > Cyanobacteriota > Cyanobacteriia > PCC-6307 > Cyanobiaceae > Cyanobium. The sequence continues at coordinate 2,053 of CAIKWV010000454.1, read as the reverse complement.
CTGCAGCTGGGCAAAGCTGAGATCGGCGCCGCGGAAATCAGCCCCACCCAGGTCGGTGAGCTGGTCCTGGCCACTGCGGAAGTCCACATCCACCAGCGTGGCTTGCCACCAGAGGCTGCCGGCGGCCACCACCCCCCGCAGGCAACAGCGATGCAGCCGCGCACGGCGCAGGTCGGCCTGCTGCAGCCGTGAACCGGAGAGATCCGCCTCGTGCCAGCTGGAGTGGGCGGCCTGCACCCCGGAGAGATCGCCTCCCCAGATCAGGGCCTGCTGGAAGCGACAGGCCACCAGATTGGCCCCGTGGAAACGGGCATGGCCAAAGCGGGCCTCCTGGAAGCATCCCCCCTGCAGATCGCAGCCGGACAGATCGAGATCACCCCCATCCACATCGACCAGACGCAGGCCGGGGAAATGGCGACGCCCGGCCGCCAGCTCCTGGCGCAGGTCCGCGACCGTGAGGGGCAGGGGGGCGGCGGCCGCCATCAGAGGCTTGCCGCCAGGGCCTCAAGCTGCAGACGACGGGAGGCCAGCAGCAACTTTTCGGCCTGGGCCATCAGCTTGAAGACCGAGCGATCCACCACTTCGTAGAACACCAGCGAACCCTCGGGGCGCCGGTGCACCACGCCGGCGATCGTCAGCAGCTTGAGGTGTTTGGAGACCAGAGCCTGGCTGAGGCCGGTCTTGTCAACCACCGCGGTGACATTGAGCGGACCACCGCGCAGGGCCTCGAGGACGGCCAGCCGATTGGGCTCGGAGAAGACCTTGAAGTACTCAGCCAGGGCTTCCATGACGACAGCGGAGACAGGATGGCGTAGGGAACGGAACAGGCGAGGCGACCGAGCGGGCACCCCGGCAACAGATGACCTGAGGCAGGTGGCCAGGCCCTGAAGCGAGCCCTGGCGCCGCAACCGGTGCAGCCCTGGAACGGAGCCGAACCGCAGCAGCGCCGGCCCGCAAGCCACACCAACCTAACCCAGATGAACGGCAGCGAAGGAGCGCGGCATGCCAGATCCCCGCCATCAGATGGTTCACCTATCGAGCCGTCCGCCTATCAAAGAGTCCGCCTATCAAAGAGTCCGCCTATCGAGCAATCTCAGTACCGAGCCTCACGACTGATGTAGTATCACGATGTCGTTATGTCGTGATTGCCATGGAGCTGCCACTACCGGGAGGGATCCAATGGTGCTGATCTCCAGCGAGACTCCGCCACGACCGGCGGAACCTCCAGCTGATGCAGCCGGGCCTGGCCCTTGGTCGGCCAGCTGGTCGCAGCGGCAGTCGCTGCTTGAGCGTCAACACCAGATCCTGAGCGATCGGATCGCCGCGCAGATCCTGGCCGCCAACGCCGGCGCTGGGGACCCGCAGGCGCTCGCCGAACACGGTCGCCGCAGCCGACAGCTGCTCTGGAAGCTGCGGCTGCACCTGCGGCTGGAGGAGCGCTGGCTGGCCGCCTGCGGCTGCCTCTGCCCCGGGCACCGGGCCAGCCATCAGCTCGTTGTGCAGCAGGCCGAAGCAGGCCTGAACAAAGCCGCCACCGATCCGCAGCGGCAGCTCAACTGGCTGCGGGTGCTGCAGGCCTGGCTGCTGGAGCACACGGGCGGCCCCGATGCCCACGCCTACGGCCAGGCCCGTTCCCTCAGCCATTGCCAACCATGACCGCCATCACCAGCGCCAACCCGGCAGCGGCCGCCGGTCCCGCCCCCCATCTGCGCGAAGACCTGCTGACGCCCCGCTTTTACACCACCGAGATCGCCAAGGCGGCGACCACCGACATCGAACCGCAACGGCCGATCTTCGACGCCATGCTTGCCGAGATGGAGGCGGACTACAACCGCGATCACTTCGATCGGCGCACGCCGCTCGATCGCCTGCGGGCCCTCTCAGCCGCCGACAAGGAAGCCTATGAGAGCTACCTGGTGCGCTCCTGCGTGTCGGAGTTCTCCGGCTTCCTGCTATTCAAGGAGCTCTCCCGTCGCCTGATGCAGGCCGGCCGCGCCGACCTGGGACGCCTGTTCCAGCTGATGGCCCGCGACGAGGCGCGCCATGCCGGCTT
>CAIKWV010000453.1 GCA_903831165.1 uncultured cyanobacterium | reverse complement strand
TCTGGAAGATCGTGGCGATCTATGCCTTCTGCCTGGTGCTGGCGTTGCCGATCCGGGCCCTGCAGAGCTACCTGATCCCCAAGCTGGGGTTGATGTGGCGGGAGTGGCTGAGCGAACGGATGCTAGGCCGCTACCTCACCAATCGCGCCTATTACGTTCTCAATCCCAACGATGAAACGGTCGAGGAAATTGATAACCCGGACCAACGGATCTCCCAGGACGCGGCCAGCTTCACCGCCACCAGCCTGAGCGTCACGGTCGAGATCATCTCGGCGCTGCTGACCTTCTTCAGCTTCATCATTGTGTTGTGGAGCATCAATGCCACCCTGGCTCTCTGGTTGCTGGGTTATTCGGTGGGCGGCACCGCCTTGATCGTGTTTGCCAGCCGCAAGCTGGTGAACCTCAACTACCAGCAGCTCAAGCTGGAGGCCGACTTCCGTTACGGCCTGGTTCACATCCGCGATAACGCCGAATCGATCGCCTTCTACCGCGGCGAAGAGCAGGAGCAAAAGGAGGGCTCCCGTCGGCTGGGTGGGGTGATTCAGAACTACAACAAACTGATCATCTGGGAAGCCCTGATCAGCGTGATCCAGCGCTCCTACGACTACTTCTCCCGCTTCCTGCCCTGGCTGGTTATCGCCCCGATCTACTTCGCCAAGCAAGTGGATTTCGGCGTGTTCGGCCAGGCCAGCATCGCCTTTTCCCAGGTGCTGTTCTCGGTCAGCTACATCGTCAACAACATCGACCGCCTCGCCGCCTTCTCCGCCTCGATCAGCCGTCTGGAGGGTTTCCAGGGCAAGGTGGAAGCGATCAGCGGCGAAGTGGCGGCCCTGTCGGCCGCCGAGCAGGGCCAGCCGGCGCTGACCTCGGAGTCCGGCGTTGAAGCGGAAGCGGCCGACTCGATCCTGGTCAGCCATGTGGACCTGGTGCCGCCGCGCAGCAGCCGGCTGCTGATCCGTGACCTCAGCCTGCAGGTGGCTCCCAGCCAGAGGCTGCTGGTGGTGGGCCCCTCCGGCTGCGGCAAGACCTCCTTCCTGCGCCTGGTCAGCGGCCTCTGGCCCGCCGCCGCTGGCCGGGTGCACCGGCCGCCGGTGGGGGAGCTGATGTTCATTCCCCAGAAGCCCTACATGCTGCTCGGCAGCCTCAGGGAGCAGCTCTGCTACCCCCAGAGCACCGAGCGCTTCAGCGATGCCCAGCTGCGGCATGTGCTCGAGGAGGTGCGGCTGCCGGATCTGGTGCACCGCTATCCCGACCTCGACATCAAGCAGGACTGGCCCCGGCTGCTGTCGCTGGGTGAGCAGCAACGGCTGGCCTTTGCGCGCCTGCTGCTCAACTCCCCCCGCTTCGTGGTGCTCGATGAAGCCACCAGCGCCCTCGATGTCAACACCGAGAAGCGGCTCTATGAGCTGCTGGTGCAGCGGGAGATGGCCTTCGTCAGCGTCGGCCATCGCCCCACGCTCAAGGACTATCACGACACCGTGCTGGAGCTGGACGGCAGCGGCGCCTGGCGCCTGCTGCCGGCCGCCAGCTATACCTTTGGCCTGCAGGCCTGAATCGATGAGCGAATCCACCGATCCTTCCGCCTCCCCAGCCGCGCCGGAGGCGGCAGCTGCCCAGCAGGAGCAGTCGCTGCCCAAGGCCACCAGTGCCACCACCAACGACGTGCCCGCCTTCGGCTGGAGTGGCTACGCCGAGCGGGTCAACGGCCGCTTCGCCATGCTCGGTTTTGTGGCGGTGCTGCTGATCGAGGCCCTCAGCGGCGACACCTTCCTGCGCTGGGCCGGCCTGGTGCCCTGAGTGGCCGGGGCCCGCTGCCTTCGCGGCAGGCTTCGGCCCACGAAGCCCGGTGCCCATCGATTCGCATTGGCCCCAGCCTGCTGAGCCAGCCCTTCAGGGGGCTGGATGACCCAACCAGAGCCGCGGCGAACCATCGAGCCCTTGCGAAGCTTCTGCAGCGCAGCCCGATCAGGTCAGGTCTCGCCCCTGAGGTTGGCCCAAGCGCGTCTTCGGGGCCATCACATCAGGGGATGGCGATCAGATCGATCTGCCAGAGGCCGCCCCGGCTCACCTCCACCGCCAGCTCGTGGCCGTCGCCGCGCAGGCTCACCCGCCGGGGCACACCCGGAGGCTGCATGGCGATGGACTCCAAGGCCATCAGCTCGCGGCGGTAGAGCACCAGCTCCGTCTGACCATCCCGTTGGCGCACCACGACCAGGCGATTGCCGTCCCGATTGACCGCCACACTCAGGGGCTGGGCATCGGGACGGTTCAGGCCCGGCAACGGCACCGGCAGGCCCCGCTCCACATCCACCAGCAGCACCTGGTCGCGGCCGCCGCGGCCGGCGATCAGGGCCAGCCAGCGGCCGGCCAGGGCCGGGGCGCTGCTGCTGCCAGCCTGCTCCAGTTGCCGATCCAACCCGCCCATGGGCCTGGGCATGTCCCCCATGCAGCCGCCCAGCCCGAAGCCCAGCAGGCTGAGGCAGCCCAGATGCAGCAGGCTCCGGCCCACTGGGCCCATCCTGCCTGGCCTGAATCCGCTCAGGTTGAATCGGCCCAGCTTGAAGCGCTCCGGCTTGAAGCGACCCCCAGCGGAGAGGCGCGGATGGGCCAGCCCCGCTCGCCCACCCCGAAGATGCGACACCAGCGTCATCGTTGACCCGGGGCTGCGTCCCCGTCCACCAGGCCACCGCCCGAGGTGGGCAGACCACCGGGCAGGTCGGCTTCCAGCAGGTCGGAGAGATCGAACATCTGCACCAGCGAGCGGCCGCCCCGCACCACCTCAATCGCCAGACGCCGGCCATCGGGGGCCAGGCTCAAGCGTTGGGGTTCGCTGTCCGCCGGCAGGGGCAGGCGGTGCAGCTGGCCATTGGAGCGATCCTCAATCACGGTCAGGCGCCTGGCGCCCTGCTGCACGATCACGGCCAGATAGCGGCCGTTCCAGCTCAGGGAGGGGGAGCGATGGGGTTGCTGGCGCTGCAGGGGGCCGAGAGGCAGCAGGCGCCCCGAAGGTTGCTCCTGCAGGATCACGGTGTCGCGGCCGGAGCGCTCGACGATGCTGGCCAGCAGCCGTCCATTGCCACTGAGGGCCGGATCCTGGCGGTTGTCCTGGCCGAAGCCGGCGGGACCGGCGCTGCGGCGCCCCCAGCTCCAGCTGCCGCATCCCGTCAAGCCCACCAGCAGCAACGCTGAGACCAGCGCGACGGCCGGTCGGGACCTGCTCCGGCCAACCGGGGCCTGGGGCTTGTTCCGATCAGTCGTCGAAGCGGGACGTGTTGTCCAGGGCGGGGCCGCTGGGTCGGCTGGCCGGGCCGCCGCTGGCGCCGGGGCCAGGGGGCTGGGGCCTGGATCGGGAGGGCTGGCCATCCAGAGGGGAAAAGTCGGCATCACTCACACCGGCGGCTGGGCGACCGGAGCTGGCCAGTGGCGAGCCCTGGGGAACCCCATTGGGCAGGGGCTCGCCGGAGCCGACGCCGCGACCGCTGGGCCGTTCGCCGGCATCACCGGGTCGGCGGCTGGATCGGGGCATCGAATCGGTGCTGGCGACCGGTCGGCTGCCGCGGCGGGAGTCGCTGCCCACCTCCCGATCGCGGCGACGGGCACCAAAATCACCGCTGCGGCCCGGGCTGGTGCCGTAGCGGCTGGGGGCATCGGCGCTGGGACGAACCCCGGGTTCGACGTCACGGGGTTCGCTGGTCCGGCCTTCGCTACCCCGCTCCGGACGGCCGCCGGTGGGCTCGCGGCGGGGGCGATCCCAGTCCTCGATCTCGCCGCCGCGGCGGCTGGCGGCCCGCTCGGGGATGGCGGCCCGACTGGGCCGACGCGGACGGTAGAAGTCTTCGCCTCCGTCATCCTCCCGGGTCGGAATCCGGCGCCGGATCGGCTCGGGTTCCGCGAAACGCTCCGTGTCCTGATCCCAGTCCCTGCCGCCACCGAGGCCACCCCGGGGGCGGAACGGCGCCGGCTCCTCGTCTTCAAAGAAGGAGGAGCGCCTGGCCTGCTCGGTGGTGACGCCGCGCAGGCGCACGCTTTCGTAGGCGAAGAAGACGGTGGTGCCGGCCAGCAGAAACTGGCCGAACTGCAGGATCGGGTCGAGGCGCCAGCCCTGGAAAAAGAGGATGCCCCCGCAGAGCAGGCCGACGGCGGCAAAGAAGACGTCGTAGTCGCGGGCGAGGGCTGGCTTGAAGTTCCTCATGAAATAGAGGAAGGCTCCGCCAACGGCCAGCACGATGCCAACGATGCTGGCCCAGTTGAGAGAAGCATTGACCAAGGTGGTTCCCTCAGCGGCGGATGCGTCCGTTCACTCTAGGCACCCAGCCAGGGTGGAACCAGCCGAACAGGGAGGGGGCGACGGCCGGTGGAGCCGAATGGGTCATGCCTGGTCAAGGCTGGACGAGCCCGGCCCAGGCCGGAGCCGATGCGGTGGCGAGCTCAGCAACGCCGGCAGCTGACCTCCCGGGGCCTCTGAATAGGGCCAGGCCAACAAACCCCTGGATGCGCCAGCAAGATCTGCGACGAGCGTTGAAGCACGACGGCACCTGTTCGGCGCGGTCTTTCCAGTCCTGGACATGCTCATGAATGGGGCTTCACGAGCTCTGGCTCACCAACAACAACCAAGCCCGGCCTTGAGACAGAAACGAACCGAACGCTGACCCGCAATCAGCCCCGGCGCTGGTTGCCGGCTCCAAAAGCGAGATTCGCTGGGCTCACGCCAGGCATGTTCAGCCCAAAAGCCACCGCAGCACTTGATCGACTGCTGCGGTGCGGGATCAATCCAGTGGGATGCCCATCCGGGGCCCACACGACGGAAGCCTCAAAGGCGTCATCGGGGGATAGGGAGCCGGATGTTCAGAGCCGCCAAGGCGGATCAGAGGCGACGATCAACCTGGTCGTTCTGGCTGATCAGGACCAGGGCGATGCTGATGGGCACGACCACGATCACGGCGCCCCAGAAGAGACTGCTGAGGAAATTGGCCAGGGATGGGGTCATGGCGCTCGGACGCGGCAACTGGTCGAGGCCGATCCTAAGCAGCGACCCCGACTTCCTACGATTCAGGCGCGTCTGCTTAGAGCTTTGTGACGGCCCCGGTTCCCCTGCTGCTGTCCCTGCTGCCAGGGCTCCATCTCGTCCTGGCGCTCGCTCTGGCGGTCTGGACCCTGCTGTTCCTGTTTCGCATCGTCCTGACC
>CAIKWV010000452.1 GCA_903831165.1 uncultured cyanobacterium | reverse complement strand
CACCGCCGTCGCCGACCACCTGATGCTCGTCTACCCGCTGCCGATGGCCCTGATGCTGCTGTCCATCGGCGCCATCGTGATCACCAACGTCACCCAGGATCTGACCCAGCTGGGAGGACTCTGGAGCAAGCGCCCGCTGATGGGCCTGGCCTTTCTGGCAGGCGCCGCAGGCCTGATGGGCCTGCCTCCCTTCGGTGGCTTCGCCGCCCTGCGGGAGCTGTTGGTGTTGACCAGCGCCAGCGGCCACCCCTGGCTGCTGGGCGGCGTGGTGCTGCTCACCAATGCCCTGCTCAGTGCCGGCCTGATCCGCATCTTCGGCCAGATCTGGGCCGGCCGGACCACGCCGTTCACCACCCGCTCGCCGGAGGTGCTGTGGCTGATGGTGCTGCCGACGATGTTGCTCACCGGTCTGGTGCTGCACCTGCCCCAGCTGCTGGTGCGCAACGGGGTCTTCGCCGCCGCCCTGCCCCAGCTGCCCCTGCCGGGCTGGGGGCCTCTGGCCCTGCCGCTGCTGCTCTCCACCCTGGTGGGCGCCGGTTTCTCCGGGCTGTTTTACCTGCGTCCCCATCCCCTGGCCCACCTGCCTTCGGCCCTGGGCGGATTGCAGGACTGGCTGGCCCATGACATGCAGACCGAGCGCTTCTACCACCGCACCGTGGTGGCCCTGGTGGTGGGCCTGGCCAGGATCAGCGCCTGGTCCGACCAGCGTCTGGTCGATGGTTTCAGTGGTGCTGCCGGTGGCGCCGCCCTGGCGGGCGCCAGGCGCCTGAGCTTCACCACCTCCGGCCGCACCCAGGCCTATGCCCTCACCCTCGTACTGGGGGTGCTGCTGATGGCGGCCTGGCTGCTGGCCGGCCCTGCCCCGCTGCCCACCGAACTCCTTCGCCCCCTGCGCTGATGGATCCCCTCACCCTGCTGTTGCTCCTGGCCCTGCCCCTGGCGGTGGGGCTGGTTCTGCCGCTTCTCGGCGATGGCCAGCCCGGCAAGTTGCGTCTGCTGGCGGCCCTGGCCGCCGCCGCCCAGCTGGCCGTCGGCCTGCTCTGCTGGAAGCTGCCGCCCGCCGATCTGCACCTGGCCTGGTTGCCCAAACTGGGCCTGGAACTGGATCTGGGGTTGGACGGCCTGTCCCTGCCCCTGGTGCTGCTGACGTCCCTGCTCAGCACCCTGGCGATTCTGTCCGCCCCGGCCGACCAGAGCAGGCCGCGCCTGTTCTACCCGCTGCTGTTGGCCACCAATCTCGGCGTGGTCGGGGCGTTTCTGGCCCGCAATGCCTTGTTGTTCGTGCTGGCCTTCGAACTGGTGCTGATTCCCACCACCCTGCTGGTGGCGATCTGGGGCGGCGAGCGTCGGGCCGGGGCGGCGATCCGTTTCCTTCTCTATGGGGCCGTGTCGGGGCTGACCCTGCTGGCGGCCGTGCTGGCCCTGGGCTGGTTCAACGCCAACGGCCTCGATTTCGGCTTCAGCGGCCTGGCCCAGGCCGATCTCTCCCCCCGGGCCCAGGCCTGGATCCTGGCCCTGCTGCTGCTGGCCTTCGGCCTCAAATTGCCGATCGTGCCCCTGCATGGCTGGCAGCCGCTCACCTATGGCCAGGCCCCCATCCCGGTGGTGATGCTGCTGGGTGGCGCTGTCTCCAAGCTCGGTGCCTATGGCCTGCTGCGCTTCGGCGTCGGCTTTCTGCCGGAAGCCTGGGCGGCCTGGTCCCCCTGGATCGCCGCCGCCGGAGCCGTCAGCGCCGTCTATGGCGCCCTCAACGCCATCGCCCAGAGCGACATGCGCCGGCTGATGGCCTACAGCTCTTTGGGCCACATGGGACTGCTGGTGCTGGCCCTGGCTGCAGCGACGCCGCTGGCCCTGCAGGGGGCCGTGGCCCAGATCCTGGCCCACGGCCTGATCGTTGCCCTGCTGTTCGCCTGTGTGGGCCTGATCGAGCGCCGCACCGGCACCACGGCGATCGCCGAACTCTCCGGGCTGCTCAATCCGCTGCGGGGTCTGCCGGTGACAGCGGCGATGCTGCTGCTGGCCCTGATGGCGGCCGCCGGGATTCCTGGTCTGGCGGGCTTCCCCGCCGAGCTGCTCGTGTTCGAAGGCAGCTGGACCGCCTTCCCTCGGGCCACCTTGGTCTGCCTGATCGCCTCCAGCCTGACGGCCGTCTATGCGGTGCGCCTGTTCAACCGCGTCGGTTTCGGCCGGCTCGACAACGCCCGGGCCGACTGGCAGCCCACCCGCTGGGCCGAACGGCTGCCGGCCCTGGCGCTGACCATGCTGGTGATCGGTTTCGGCCTCTGGCCCCATGCCCTGGTCGGCTGGAGTGAGGCCGACACCGCTGGCCTGGCCCTGCGGGCCCAGCCCTTCCTGGCGGCTCCCCAGGCGATGACGGTGGCGACGGCCGCCCCCCGCACCATTCAGGGTCTGCCCAGAACGATCGCCCTGATCCCGGTCCCTCCTGCCGCCCCGTCCATCTGAGCCCTCGGGCCCCTGACCTGCGGCCGCCCTGGGCCCGCTGCGATCACCCGACTGCCGCCATCGCCGCCCGATGGCCGCTCCCCTTCCACCGCTGCCTCCGACCCCATGAGCCCTGCCATCGCCTCCCCCGCAGCTCCCGTCCAGGCGCCCCTGATCCCCCCGTCCGAACATCCCTGGGCGGAGGTGATCCACCGGCTGGAGGCCGGCGGCTCGATGCTGCCGGACACGCCGGAAAACCTGATGCAGATCATCGGCATCTACAAGGCCTATGCCTTGCCGATGGACTTCTACTGGCGTGATCTGCTGTACATCGCCGAACGGGTGTTTCTGAATCCGCTGCCGGCTTTCAAGTATTTCCCCAGCCAGGAGTATCTCGATCGGCCCAATGCCTATGCCGGGGACCAATCCCAGCTGCGCATCTGGCGAGGGGGCGAGAAGGCCCACCCGGAACTGCTGGAGTTCATGGCCAAAGGTGAAACGGTGGCGATGCCCAAATTGCTGCATCACCTCTGGCATGACCGCATCAACATGGAGTTCGCCGAGGCCTGCATGCAGGCGATGCTCTGGCATCAGGGCATGGGTGGTCGCTTCAATGATTACCTGGCCAGCGACACCTACCGGGCTAATGCCGATCGGGCGATCCGCGCCTTTTTCAAGGGCAATCCCCTGATGCTGGGTCTGTACAAGCTGTTCCCTGAGATGTTCATGGAGCAGGTGAAGCAGATGAGCTATTACGCCAATCTCGGTCTGTTCTGGGAGGTGATGGCGCCGGTGTTCTTCGAGATGAGCGACATCTACGACGAAGGTGGCTTCCAGGGGGTTCCCGATGCCATGAACTTCCTGGTCAACGGCATCTTCGCCGTCGCCGGCCGGCCGATCTACCACCATGTCTACGTGGGTGATGAGTGCATTGAGGTGATCCCAAAATCGGAGGGATTCACCTGGCTGTATGAGGCGGCCCTGCCCTATGTGGAGGCCGTCTTCTATCGCACCTCTCCCTTCCGAGGCACCAAGAGCTACAACGCCCAGGCGGGCCAGGTGCCATTTGATCAGGCGGATTTCCACTACGGCATCCTCTATGCCGATGTTTTTCCGGTGGGCTCGGCCGGTATCCCGCCAACCCTGCTGATGCAGGACATGCTGCATTTCCTGCCCCCCTATCTGGAGGAGCTGTATAAGCAGCAT
>CAIKWV010000451.1 GCA_903831165.1 uncultured cyanobacterium | reverse complement strand
GGGTGAGCATGTCCACCTGCTCGATCGGCAGATCCCCGAGGCTGTGGAGGCTCACCCGCTCCTCCCGTCGACCGAGCTGGCGGGCCAGCACCACCGGTGTGCTCGTAGGCCTGCCCTCCAGCAGCAGCTCCCGGGCCCTCCCCAGCTGCCAGTCCCGTCCCAGGGAGCGGGGGTTGTAGAGCGCCACCACGAAGTCGCCCGCGGCGGCGGCCCGCAGGCGCCGTTCAATCACCTCCCAGGGGGTGAGCCGGTCGCTGAGGCTGATCGTGCAGAAGTCATGCATCAGCGGCGCTCCAGCCCGGGCGGCCGCCAGCTGCAGGGCCGACAGGCCGGGATGGACCTCAAAAACGGGGCGCTCCTGGGGAGGCAGCTGCAGCCACAGGTCCAGGGCCAGGCCGGCCATGCCGTAGATGCCGCTGTCCCCCGAGGAGATCAGGGCCACCTTCAGCCCCTGGCTGGCCAGATCAAGCGCTTCGCGGCAGCGGGCCCTCTCCTCGGTGAGCTGGCCGTCGCGGCGCAGCTGGTCCGGCCGGCGCAGCGGTTCCAGCAGGTCCAGATAGGGGCCGTAGCCCACCCAGACCGTGGTGGCGGCCAGGATGCGGCGGGCGTCGCCGCTGAGCAGGTCAAGCCGGCCCGGACCGCTGCCCACCAGGTGCAGTTCACCCCGCTGGGGTGCCCACTGCCTCGGCGCCAGGACCACCGCCAGGGTGGCCGCCCCCGTTTCAGCGGCTGCGGCCGTTTCGATGGTTTTGTCGACCAGCCGTTTCGGTTGGGGGCCATCGCTGCTGGCCGGTGCGGTCGCGGCCGCCGCCAGCCAGGCCGCCGCTTCGGCCACGCTGGCCGTGCCCATTTCCCTGGCCACGGCCTCCGAGGGGTTGGGCACTGCGACAGGCGCCAGCTGGTCGGCCGTGAACAGCTTCAAGGGCCAGCCGCGTGCTGCGGCCAGGGCCAGCAGCGCCGGCTCATCCCCCTTGCGATCGACGCTGGCGAGACCTGCCACAGACTCCTCGGCCAGGCCCGCTTGGCTGAGACCCCTTTGCACCAGTCGCTCCAGCACGGCCAGGCTGGTGTTGCGTTCGCAGCCGATGCCCAGCCAGAGGCAGGGTGGATGCCAGCGACAGCCTTGCCCCAGCCAGGGCCCGATCTGCAGCGAGGGGCTTGGGGCGCTGGCTCCTAGGCCCGGATGCTCCGGCTCGGGTGCTTCAGGAGCGCTTTCGCCTGCAGCGTTCTGGGCCGGACTGACGATGCCAGCGGCGGCCGCCAGCCCTTGCCAAAGCTGCAGGCCGCCCTGCTGAAGCAGCTGGGGTCTGCCCCCAGCGGCCACGGCCAGCATCAAGGCCCGCCAGTCGCCGCGGCCCCGCCGCCAGCCCCAGGCCAGGCCGAAGCCATCAAGGGCCAGCTGGCCCATCGATCCGCTGCTGCCGCTGATCACGGCCTGCCCCCCGAGCAGGGCGGCGATCTCCCGGCTGAGCTGGTCGGCCCCGGCCAGGTGGCCGCCCAGCAGGGGCACCGCGAACTGTCCCTGGGGATCGATCACCACCACCGCCGGATCCAGCTCTTTCCCCTGCAGCAGAGGCGCGATCAGTCGGGTGACCAGGCCGCAGGCCCCCACCGCCACCAGCGCCGAGGCACGGCTCCATTCCTGAGCCAGCCAGATCGCGGTGGCTGGTTCCCCATCGGGATCGCTGCGGCCATTCAGCCGGCTTTGGCCGCTGGCCTCAGCGCTGGCATCGCTGGCCTCCTCCGTCGCCTCATCTCCAGGATCTTCGGCCGATCCAGCCCCGACGGCGGGGGGCTGGGTGCCGCTGGCGGGCCAGCGCACCGCGCTCAGCAGCCCGGTTTGCTCCAGCTGTTGCAGCACCGGCAGGGCCGCCGGGCTGAAACCGATCGCCACGATCCGGCGTTGGGGGGAAGTCATGGCAGCAGTCGCTCCCGCAGTCCGGCCAGTGGACCACGGCGCGGGGGACGAACCATGGTGCCGTCCTCGTTCACCTGGTCCCGGGCCGAGCCCTCGAGGCTGCTGCTGGGGCGCAATCGCTCATCGGCGGGCGGGATTGTCCAGGGCGATGGCGATGGCTGGGAGTCAGCGTCGGGCAGCACGTCTGGTTCCGCGGCGGCGGGTTGGGAGGCCAGCTGCGGCGAGGGGAAGATCGGTGCACTCAGAAGTTGTGGTGCCGCCAGGGAGGCTGGTTCCGCGTCGGAGTCCCCGGCGGCGGCTTCCTGAATCAGGGGGAGCGGCGCCGCGCTTGCCCCCTGGCCGGTGTTGCCCGCAGGAGCCGATGGGGCCACGGATCCCTGCGGCGGTGGATTGGAGTCCAGCGGCGGCGATCCCTCCTGGCCCAGCGGGCCAGGGCGAGGCGCTGCAGGGAGGCCCTGAGGGGCGCTCGTTTCTGGACTGGAGGGTTCGGGCGGGTTGCTGAGAGGTTCGGACGCGGGGATCGTCGCGGCCGGTTCCGCTTCGGATGAGGGGCTTGGGCGATGGGGCGCGCTGGCCTGCTTGGGGCTGGCCGGACTGGATCCGGGCTCCGATGTCGCCGGTGGGTCGGGATTCGAGAGCCGCTCGATTCGCCCGGGGGCGGTGCTCGGCGGCGCCGTGGCCGCTCTGTTCTCAGGCGTGGGCTCAGCCGTTGCGTCCCTGACGGCAGGGGCTGGATGGACTGGTGGTTCAGGTGTTGGGCCTGGATTGTTCCGGGCAGCCAGGGGCGGCACAGGCTCTGCTTCGCCGAGCAGGATCGCCAGTTCGGCCGGGCTGAGCGGACCCCGCTGCCAGCTGGCCAGGGGGGTGTCGGGGTTCAGCGCCACTTCGCGGACCAGACTGTTGTAAGGAGGATTCAGGGGATCGCCCCGGCCATCCAGCAGCTCAAAGCGGATCGCATTGCGGCCGGGCTTCCAGCCCTTCAGCCACAGCGGGGTCTGGTGATCGATCACCAGGTCAGCGCCGTTGATGCTGACGCGCAAACGCCAGCGGGCGTCATCGCCCCGCAGGTTCTGCAGGGGCGCATCGAGCAGCAACCAGTCCAGCAGCAGGGGTTCGCTGCCCGTCGCCGTGTTTGCAGGGCTGACCGGGATGAGCTGGGCCGCTCCTGGCGCCGGCAGCTCCGGCGGATTGGCGACTGTCCGATGCAGGCGGATCTGGCTCCAGGCCCCGGGATTCTTGGCGGCCTCCCCCCAGGGTCTGGCGGCAAAGACGGTGAGCCGATGGCTGCCGGGCGCCAGGGGGGGCATGGTGCGTTCGGTGCTGGTCAGCGGCAGGGGTT
>CAIKWV010000450.1 GCA_903831165.1 uncultured cyanobacterium | reverse complement strand
CGAAACCGCCTGCAATGGCGAATCGATGGATGGGGTGTTGGCTGTTGGAGGCTGCGACAAGAACATGCCCGGCGCGATGCTGGCCATGGCGCGCATGAACATTCCAGCAATCTTCGTCTATGGCGGCACGATTAAACCCGGCAAACTAGGTGGCTGCGATCTCACCGTCGTTAGTGCTTTCGAGGCAGTGGGTCAATTCACCGCTGGCAAGATTGATGAAGAACAACTGACGGCTGTTGAAAAGAATGCCTGCCCCGGTGCTGGCAGCTGCGGTGGCATGTTCACCGCCAACACCATGAGCTCGGCGATCGAAGCCATGGGGCTGAGCCTGCCTTACAGCTCCACCATGGCCGCCGAAGACATCGAGAAGGCTGACAGCGCCGCCCGCTCCGCTGAAGTGCTGGTGGAGGCGATTGCCAAGAACATTCGCCCCCTCGATCTGCTCACGCGCGAAGCCTTCGAAAACGCCATCGCCGTGATCATGGCGGTGGGTGGCTCCACCAATGCGGTGCTGCACCTGTTGGCCATCGCCCGTACCGCCGGTGTACCGCTCTGCATCGATGATTTTGAAACGATTCGCCAGAAAGTGCCGGTGATCTGTGATCTCAAGCCCAGTGGTCGCTATGTCGCCACCGATCTGCATCGCGCCGGTGGCATCCCCCAGGTCATGAAGCTGCTGCTGGATGCCGGCCTGCTACACGGCGACTGCCGCACGATCGAAGACAAATCATTGCGGGAGGTCCTGGCCGAGGTCCCTTCGGAACCGGCAGCTGATCAGGACGTGATTCGGCCCCTCAGCCAGCCGCTCTATGCCAAGGGTCATCTGGCGATCCTCAAGGGCAACCTGGCGGAAGAAGGGGCGGTCGCCAAAATCAGTGGCGTCAAGACACCGGTGATCACCGGCCCGGCCCGGGTGTTCGAAAGCGAGGAGACCTGTCTGGCCGCGATTCTCGATAACCGCATCCAGGCCGGTGACGTGGTGGTGGTCCGCAATGAGGGGCCCGTGGGTGGCCCTGGCATGCGCGAGATGCTCTCCCCCACCTCGGCGATCGTGGGCCAGGGACTGCTGGACAAGGTGGCGCTGATCACCGACGGGCGCTTCTCGGGGGGCTCCTACGGCCTGGTCGTGGGCCATGTGGCGCCGGAAGCGGCCGTGGGCGGCACCATCGGCCTAGTGCAGGAGGGCGACAGCATCACGGTGGATGCCCATCAGTTGCTGGTTCAGCTCAACGTGGACGAGGCCGAGCTGGCAGCGCGTCGCAGCGCCTGGGTGAAGCCGGAGCCTCGCTACCGCACAGGCGTTCTCGGCAAATATGCCCGCCAAGTCAGCAGCAGCAGCCTCGGGGCCGTCACCGATCAGGCCTGAGCAGAACGCTGAACTGAGCCGGGTCCTGGGGCCCGGGTCAGGCAGGTCGCGTCACCATTTGCTCAAAGCGGGCTGCAGACCATGCAGACCGGAGTCGGCACGGCCAGATTCGGCTCAAAGCCCACCAGGCGCAACAGGCCACGGAGCTGATCAATGCGGAAAATGACATGACTGTTGGGGCCGCGCTTTGAGGCGTAGAGCCATCGCCCCCTGGGATGAACCTGGATCTCAGGCAGCAGGGTCTGCGTTGAAATCAGCAGGCGCGGTGGCAACCGTCTGGACGTTCGCTCAACAGGCCCAGCTCATCGTCCCAGACGAAGGCCGTGATCGTGCCGGCTTCCTGGTTAATCAGGTCAACTCAATTGCCAGAAGGATGAGAAGAGACATGCTGCGCTCCTGATCCCGTGGCCGCCGAAAACTGGCCATGAGGTTCAACACTGACAAAACATGGGGCCGCGCCATGGGACGGCTGCTGATTGATCAGGTTCAGGGTGCCGTCCTCAGCAATCGTGAAGGCGCTGGCGCTGTCATCGCTTTCCACCCTCTGGATGGCTGGCCTCGTTATTGAATCCGCCGAGGGATGCAGGGCGAGGAAGGACGGGTTGTCGGTTTCAATCGTCGACAACAGCACCAGCGCTGCGGTCTTGGTGTTGAGGTGATCGGAGCCAATGCCCAGGCCTTTGCCCTGAACCCAGCCAGGGTCGATGGTGAAGGAGCCCATGAAAGCCTAGACCTCAGCCATGGTCCTTGGGTTGAAACTGAGTATCGAAGCTATTTCCTTGGGTTTGATTAGAGATCAGCTTGGCGACCAGTCAGATCGTCAAGAATCGGCAGAGCCAGCTAATAGGGCCCGCAGCCGTCTGGCCAAGGATTCCAGCGGCAGGCCATCGGCAGGCCTGGCACAGCGTTCGCCGGTCACACCATCCATCCAGACGGGATGACTGCCATGCCACAACAATGGCCGCTGGTCATCGCTCCAGCCCAGGTTGAGATTGAGATCGCGACCGCTGCGATAGATCTCCAACTCCAGATCCTCTTCCAACAGCCGTTCACCGGTTGGGGTGCGGACTTCCAGTCGGAAGCCACAATCAAGTTCCTCCAGTCCGATGTCCGATTCAAGATCCGACGTTGAAGCGATAGGGATCACCGCATGGCGCCAGGGTTTGCGACAAAGATCGGCCGCCGCCGCCACCAGCTGGCAGAGGTCCGTGTTGGCGCTGCCCTCTGCAGCGAAAGGGCCAAGGGCCGAGAAATCAGGCTCAGGCGATGGCATGGATCGCATGCAGTTGCAGGTGCACAGGGCCCGCTCGGAAGCCTGGATTGAGACCGCCGTCGTCGCCGAACTTGGAGTGCAGCAGCTGCAGACGGGTGATGCGACTGGGATCAAACCGCAGCGGCAGGCCCAGGGGCAACCCCTGGATCGGCTTGGCGCGCACGGAGGGCGTCAGTTGGTCAAAGCCGATCTGAACCAGGCTGAGACCCGCAGCTTCCGTGGCGAATTCATGCACCCAGCGCAAGCCACCCGGAATCAATTCGGTCAGACCGGCGACGCCATCAGCGCAAGCCAAGGCCAGCTTGAATCGCCGTCCCTCCCCACTCAGCACCAGCTGCAAGCCGGTGTAGCCCGACAGATCCAAGGGCGGTGAGAACAGGGGGGAACGCACGCTGATGAAACCACCCCCCTCCTCCACCAGCAGGCCATCAAAGTGCAATCCCTGGCTGTCGGCGTGACAAGCACCGCTGCTGCGGCCGCCCATGATCGTGTCATTGAGGGCGTGCCAGCCACTGAAACCGGCCCCCTCAACAACGCTGAACTGATCAGCTGAGGGCATGTGGTCTGGATTGGCGCTCACGTCCTGCTCCGATGCATCTGCAGTCTGGCTGGTTCAGGCCAGGCCTTCGGCAGCTGCGGCATCGGCCAGGATCACCACCTCCTGGTCCGGCTGCACCAGCCGAGCGGGAGTGCGCTCACTGGGTTCCTGTGGATCAAGCAACCGGCGCAGGGCCTGCTGCTTGCCGGCGCCACTGACCAGAAAGATCACCTGGCGGGCGGCGCTGAGCACCGGAGCCGACAGGGTGACGCGGGGCAAGCCCTTACCTTCGCCGATGGTCACATCCAGATCGGTGACCGTTGGCGCTGCCGTCCCTGGAAACAGGGAGGCGGTATGACCGTCATCGCCAAGACCCAGCAGCACCAGGTCAAAGCGCGGTGGGCGACCGAAGCAGACAGTGGAGAGAAGCTCTCCGTAGGCGATCGCGCTCTCGGCCGGTGTCGCTCGGTCGGTGGGCACGGGATGGAAGCAAGCCTGGCTGGCGGGCCCCTGGGCGAGCAGGGTCTCCTGCAGCATGCGGGCATTACTGGCCGGATCGGCCGCATCCACCCAGCGCTCGTCGCCCAGGAGCACATCGACCCGATTCCAGGGCAGATGTTCCTGGCCCAGGTGCACGTAAGCAGCCTTGGGAGTTTCACCGCCGGCGAGGGCGATCTGGGCACGGTCCCGCTGAGCCAGGGCCAGGTCGATCGCCGCCGCCATCCGCTCAGCCACCTGGCGGGCCAGGTCGCCGGCGGAACTGGCCACGATGAGGTGGTAGCGGGTCATGTCAGCCATTCGGTGTGGAAGCTACCGGCGCGGTCCGTGCGCTCGTAGGTATGGGAGCCGAAGCAATCCCGCATCGCCTGGACCAGGTTCTGGGGCAAACGACCCGAGGCGTAGCTGCTGATGTAATCAAGCGTGCTGCTGTAGCAGGGCACGGGGATGCCGGCCAGGGCGGCACCGGCCACCACCTGGCGCAGACCGGGCAGGCGGCGGTTGATCTGCTCGGCGAACCAAGGATCCACCATCAGATTCGGGAGCTCCTGATTGGCGGTGTAAGCGTCCTGGATGCGCTGCAGCAGGCGGGCGCGAATGATGCAGCCGCCTTTCCAGATCTGGCCGATGGCAGCAAAGTCGAGGTTGTAGTCGTGCAGGGTTGAGGCTTCCTGCAGCAGGGCCATCCCCTGGGCATAGCTGGCGATGCAGGCCAGGATCGTGGCGTCTCGCAGGGGCTCCATGCCGCTGTCAGGGGAGCCCAGATCAAAGCTGTGGGTGGGGATGCTCCCGGGATGGCCGGCGGGCAGAACCGATTCGGCCGCCATCCGCTCCGTCCGCAGGGAGCTGAGTACCCGGGCGTTGAGAGCGGCGTAGATGGTGGGCACGGGCACCCCCATTTCCAGTGCGCTGACCACGGTCCAGAGGCCGGTGCCTTTCTGACCCGCCGCATCGACGATCAGCTCCACCAGATCACCGCCGCTTTCTGGGTCCTTGGTGGCCAGGCAGACCTCCGTGATCTCCACCAGGAACGACGCCAGCTCCTCGGTCTGATTCCAGCCACCCAGCACCTTCGCCATGGCGTCACCATCCAGGCCTGCGACCCGCTTCATCAGGTCGTAGGCCTCCGCCAGGATCTGCTCGATGCCGTACTCGATGCCGTTGTGAACGGTCTTGACGAAATGGCCGGCGCCGCCGGGACCGATGTAGGTGACGCAGGGTCCATCGTCCACCTGGGCGGCCATCTTCGTGACCAGACCTTCAATGGCGTCGTAGGCGGCTTTGGTGCCACCCGGCATCATGCTCGGACCTTCAAGAGCTCCTTTGGCGCCGCCGGAAACCCCCATGCCGATGAAGCCGAAGCTCAGGCTCTCCAGCTGGGCGACCCGACGTTCGGTATCGGTGTAGAGGGAGTTGCCCCCATCGATCAACAGATCGCCCTCCTCCAGCAGCGGAGACAGGGTCGAGATCATGTCATCAACGGGCTGGCCCGCCTTGACCATCATCAGAATGCGCCGGGGTCGCTCCAGGGCGGCGACGAACTCCGGCAGGGTCTCAGCGCCGATGATGTCCTTACCTGCTCCGCGACCCGCCAGGAACTCCTGAGTCTTGGCGAAAGTGCGGTTGTAGACGACGCTGGAGAATCCGTTTCGTTCAGCGTTGAGGACGAGGTTTTCGCCCATGACGCCGAGGCCGATCAGACCGAAGTGAGCCTTGCTCATGGGGTCCACGAGAACCGCAAAAATCGGTTCCAGTCTGGCCAGCCGAGACCAGGAATCAGGCCATCCCGGTCATCGTGTCAGCAACTGCTGTCGGCCCCGGGGACGGGCAAGCGGCCGATTGGCAGCCCACCCGGTTGCCACGGGCAGATTCAGATGACGGAACCGTCAGCAATGGTGCCGTTCTTGACGACGACAACGATGCCATTACGGATGTAGAAGTTCAGTTCCGGGCGGTCCGCTTCTTCCACGTGGTCCTTGTTGACAATCGTGACGTTTTCGCCGATGCGTACGTTCTTGTCCAGGATCGCCCGCTTCACCGTGGTCCCCCTGCCGACACCGATCGGGGTTCCGCCTCGCTCACGCAACACGGCCCGCTCTTCCATCGACTCGAAATAGTCGGCACCCATCACCAGGGTGTCCTGGAGCACCACTTCATCTTCGACCCTGGTCCGCACACCCAGGACGCAATGGTGAATGCTGCAGGCCTTAAGCAAGGAGCCTTCACCGATGATCGAGGCCGTGACCTGAGCGTCCTGAAGTTTGCTGGGGGGCAGATAGCGGGGACGGGTGTAGATCGGGAACTTCTCGTCGTAAAAGGAAAAGGCAGGATTCGGTTGGTCCGTGAGAGCAAGGTTGGCTTCGTAGAAGGCACCGATCGTCCCGATATCTTCCCAGTAGTCATTGAACAGGAAGCTCTGCAGATTGTCTCCTCGCTCCAGGGACGCCGGAATGATCTCCTTGCCAAAGTCGGTGGCTGCAGGATTTCTGGCCAGCAGGTCGAACAGGGTGTCACGACTGAAGACGTAGATCCCCATGGAGGCCAGGTAAGGCTTGCGCTGAGCGTCTTCGGCAGAAAGACCGAGTTTTTCGGTATCCACCTGCATCGCTTCCAATTCGGCGCCCTTGGGCTTTTCGCGGAATTCGCGGATGCGACCATCGGGGGTAGTGCGCATCAGGCCGAAATCCTGGGCCTGGGCCGCATCGACGGGCAGGGCGCCGACGGAGAGCTGGGCGCCGGTGTCGATGTGATGCTGGACGAATTGGCTGTAGTCCATCCGATACAGCTGATCGCCGGAGAGAATCAGGTAATGGTCCACATCCCATTCCTGAAACAGCCATTGGTATTTGCGCACGGCGTCGGCTGTACCCTCAAACCAGCTGGGGCTGTCAGGCGTTTGCTGCGCTGCCAGAACTTCAACAAAACCCTGACCGAAGCCCGCTGAGAGGTTGTAGCTCATCGTCAGGTGACGATTCAGCGAAGCGCTGTTGAACTGGGTCAACACGTAGATCTTGTTGATCTCTGAGTTGATGCAATTGCTGACCGGAATATCAATCAGCCTGTACTTACCCGCCAGGGGCACGGCGGGCTTGGCACGGGTCTTGGTGAGGGGGTAAAGACGGGTGCCGGCGCCGCCGCCGAGAATGATGGCAAGAACGCGTTTCATGGACTCTCTTCCTTTCTTTTTAGTGGGCTGACCGTACAAGGGCGAGGGGCACGTCTGGTGATGCCGGGAACACTTCGATGCAAGCGGATCTCAGCCGTCGAAGGGGCCCTCCTGGAGCTCAAACAGGTCCTGCAGAACCTTCATGGCCACATGGCGCTGCTGGCGCGGCTGGGGCGACCGCAACCGGGTGACCGGCGTGTGCAGGATCTTGTTGATGATGCCTTTGCTGAGCGCCTCCACCACCTTGCGCTCCCGGGCCGAGAGATCGGGACCCATGCGGCTGAGCGCCTTCTGCAGTTCCTGCTCGCGGATGTCCTCGAGCTGATTGCGGAGGCGATTGACCAGGGGAACCGCTTCCAGTCCATCCCACCATTCCAGGAACAGCCGTGATTCCTCCGCCAGAAGCCCCTCAGCCTCAGCGGCGATCTCGCGACGGTTTTCCTGGTTGCGGGCCACCACCTCCTGGAGGTCGTCCACATCAAAGGAGTCCACACCAGCGAGCTCGCCGGCATCGGCACTGATGTTGCGGGGTACGCCGATATCAATCAGCATCAGACTGAGGCGCCGGTTCAGGCCCCGCAGACGTTCGGCGGTGATGATCGGCTCTTCAGCTCCGGTGCTGGTGAACACCAGTGAACAGGTGCTCAGACAATGGTCGAGATCGTCGAGCGGCCGGCATTGCACCGGCAAGGCGGGGAAATCAGCCGCCAGGGCTTCGGCTCGGGCGACGGTGCGATTCAGCAGGACCGCACCGCGGCATCCCTTCGATTGCAGATGCTGCAGCAACAGCCGGGCCATGCGACCCGCCCCCACCACGGCCACTTGCTCCTGGTCGAGGGAGACCAGTTCATCAAGGCCGCGGGCCTGGCCGACCTTGAGCTGGGCCAACTCGACGGCAGCCGAGCTGATCGAAACAGCGCCGGTGCCGAGGTTGGTTTCGCTGCGAACCCGTTTGCCCGTGCTCACCGCCTGGTTGAGCAGCCGATTGAGGATCGGGCCGACGGAGCGATACTCCTGGCCCAGTCGCACCATCTTCTTGACCTGGGAGAGGATCTGACCCTCCCCCAGCACCAGGCTGTCCAGACCGGCAGCCACCCGCAACAGATGGCCGACGGCTTCTTCGTGGTGGAAGGTGAACAGGTGAGGAGTGAGTTGCTCCAAATCCAGGCCGGAGACCTGGCTCAGGAACGAACCGACAGCCGTGATGCCTTGCTCGGGATGGCGGAGCAAGGCATAGATCTCCAGCCGATTGCAGGTGCTGAGGATGGAGGCCTCCAGCACCTGATCATCGGAACGCAGTTGCTGGAGAGAAGTCTCCATCGTCTGCTCCGGGATGCTGAGCCGCTCACGAAGCTCCACCGGAGCCGTGCGATGGCTGAGACCGACGACGGCGATATGCATGGAGTCGGGAGAACGGGCTCGCTCGGGCGGCGGTGAATCAGACCAGAGCGATGCTCTGGGCGCCGGCTTTGATGTGGATGGTGTTGGTGAAGCGGGCGGTGTTGTCGAGGGTGCTGATCACCAGGCTGCTGGTGCGGGTGCAGTCTTTCTCGAATTTCACGCCATGGAAGAGCAGCCCGTCGGTGATGCCGCTGCCGGCAAACACCACGTTG
>CAIKWV010000449.1 GCA_903831165.1 uncultured cyanobacterium | reverse complement strand
GCTGGAGAGACGCGTCATCGACGGCGAGCGGAATGGCTGAGCCGATTCTCCCATCCGAAGCCAGCGGCGGGCCCGTCCGCTGGAGTGCCGCCCATCACCGGTTGCATCGCCATCTGCGGCGCCATCCCCAGCTGCTGCCCCCGGGCGCTTCCCTGCTGCTGGCGGTGTCGGGCGGCCAGGACTCGATGGCGATGCTGGGCCTGTTGCGGGATCTGCAACCCCTGCACGACTGGACCCTGCGGCTGTGGCACGGCGATCACGGCTGGAGACCCGAAAGCCGCCTTCAGGCCGAGGCGCTGGCGGCCTGGGCGGCCAGCCAGGGACTGGCCCTGGTGGGGGAACGGGCCCAGGCCCCAGATGGCGGCGCTGCTGATCAGGCGGCTGGGGGACAGGCGGCAGAGGTCCAAGCGGCGGGTGGCGGGAGCCGTGAGCGAGCCGATGGGGATGGTGCCGCGGCTGACGGGTCTGGCACCAGGGGCCTGGGCGGTGGCAACCGGGAGGCCCAGGCCCGCCAGTGGCGCTACGCGTGCCTGGCGCGGGAAGCCCTGCGGCAGGGCTGTCGCCATGTGCTCACCGCCCACACCGCCAGCGACCGGGCTGAAACCGTGCTGCTGAACCTGGCCCGGGGCAGCCATCGGCGCGGCCTCGCCAGCCTGCGGGCCAGTCGCCCCCTGGCCCCGCGCGATGCCCAGGGGCAGGCCGACCGGCACCCAGGCGCCAGCGAGCTGCTGCTGGTGCGGCCGCTGCTGCTCTTCACCCGGGCGGAGACGGCCCGCATCTGTGAGCAGCTGGGGTTGCCGATCTGGCTTGACCCCAGCAACGACGACGGGCAGCTCAGCCGCAACCGGGTGCGCGCGGCGGTGTTGCCGGTGCTGGAGGCGCTGCATCCGGGGGCCAGCCTGCGCATCAGCGCCCAGGCGGAACGGCTGGCAGCGGAGCTGGAACAGCCGGCGGAGTTGCTGGATCTGGCCCTGGCCGCCCTGACGGACAGGCGCGACCCGCTGGGACGGACCCTGGAGCGCCCGGGCCTGCAGGGGCTGTCAGCGGCGGGACAACGGCGCTTGCTGCAGCACTGGCTGGAACGGCACACCGGCCGCAGTCTGGAGAGCGAGCCGCTGGAGATCCTGCTCGGCCGATTGGCCGCCGGGCGCGGGCCCGGGCAGTACATGTTGGCGAATCGCTGGCAACTGACCTGGGAGCGGACCACACTGAGGCTGATCCAAGCCGCTGAGAGCCATGGCTGAATCTGCCGATCGCAGCAATCTCACCGAGCGCTACGCCGCCATTGAGCAGGCCTACTGCGCCGACCAGTGGGGTGCCGTGATCGAGCAGGGCCAGGATCTGCTGCGCCAGATCCCCCGGACCAGCGGTCCCGTTCCGGAAGGATTGAAGGAGCGGGTGCAACTGCTGATGGCCCACGCCCACCTCTACGGCTTCCAGGAGCGGAACGTGGCCGAAGACCTCTACAGCGACGTGCTGCACAGCAAGGCGGAGCTGGCCCTGCGCCAGATTGCCGAACAGGGGCTGCAGCAATGCAGCGTGCCCCCGCAGGCCCAGGCCGGCAGCGTGGAGACGGACAGGGGCGGGGAGACCTCCCCGGAACCCGCGGTCGAACCCGCGCCAGCCCAGCCCCAGAGCGCCGGCCAATCCCCGCAGCCAGCAGCCTCCGAACCCAGGCCTGTTCAGGCCGAAAGCCTGGATGGGGAAGCGGCGGCACCCCCATTGCACTCGCAGGCCACAGCAGCGGCAGCGGCAATCACCCCACCGGCCGCCGCGTCGACCGCAGCTGATCCGTTCCTGGCGCCTTCAGCAACAGAGACACCAGCACCAGAGGCAGCCTCCGATTCCCTGGCCATGCCCTGGCTTGTGGCCGGAGCCGCAGCCGCCGTCGCCACGGCCGCGGCCAGCAGCCAGACCGGGTCAGCACCAACCCCCTGGGCCACGGCAGCTGCGCCGATGGCGACGCCGCTGGAGCCAACCGCGACGGCGGAGATCCAGACCAGGGCCGAAGAGTCCACACCGCCCCAGTCAACCGCTGAGGTCAGCGGAGCCATGGAGGCTCCGGCGGCGGAGCCAGCCATGGCGGAAGCCACCCTGATCCCTGAGGTGGTGGAAGAGCCGGAACTGTTCGAGGTCCATCAGGCCGATCCAAACCTGGCCGAAGAGCTGGACCTGACGGTGATGGAGCCGGCAACGGCGGACAGCAACGGCGACGAGACCACCCTGGAGCCCCTGCCCGGCAGCCTCTCGGCAACCGCGGCGATCGCCAGTGCCGCCGTCCTGAAAGCTGAGGCTGAGCAGGCCGGGGCCGCAGCAACGCCGACCTCCCTGGCCTGGCGGGAGACCGGAGCGATCGAGCAGGAGCTGGAATTGACCCCCTGGCTCCAGGAGGCCGACGATCGGAACGACTCCCGGAGCCGGCTGACCCTGACCGAGGAAAGCCCCGGCCTGGAGGTAACGGCCGACGCGGTATGCGAACTGTTCAGAGATCCTCCTGCCCCGGTGGAGGAGGAGGACCAAGAACTGCTGCTGGGTCTGCTGCGGGTGCTGGTGAGCGCCGAATCAGCCGGCGACAGCGGCTGAACGACGGCGGCGGACCCGACCGCTGAGCTCGGGATCTTCGGCCACCACTTCCTTGGCCGCAGGCGCAGGGGCCGCCACCGGGGCAGGGGTGACGGCAGCCGTCACCAGCTGGCGGGGGGCGGGCTGGTCGCCGCGACCCTGACGAATGACTTCGCGACTACCGGCGTCACGGCTGCCACCGCCATCACGGCGTCCCCGGGGGGCCGGACGGGTATCGGGCTCGCTGTCGGCCCGACCCTTGTAGGCCGGGGTGCCGGCGGGGGCCGGTTGCACCAGACAGATGATCAGCGGATCCACCTGCAGCTCGCGGCGCAGGCGACGCTGAAGGCCCACCTCCACCTCGCGCTGCACCCCGACCCAGTCGACTTCGGGGGCCTTGCCGCCGGTGTTGCGGGACAGTTGATTCCAGCGGTTCTCGAGCACCCAGCTGATCTCCCGTTCAGCCCAGATCGAGAGCTTGCGGGGATCGGCGCTGGTAACCACGCCGCGCAGGTTCACCCGCGGCGGTGCCGCCATCACGCCATCGGTGGTGATCACCGCCAGCAGGGTGATGACACCGTCCTCGGCCAGTTGCTGGCGCTCCTTGAGCACGCGGGCATCGACGATGCCGTTACGGGAGGCGTCGAGCAGCTCAATGCCGGCCTTGACGGGCTCACCGCGGCGGATCGAATCGGGGGTGAGTTCGACCACATCACCGTTGTCGATGATCAGGGTGTGATCGACGGGGATGCCCATCGAGTGCGCCGTTTTGGCGTGAGCCACGAGCATGCGGTGTTCGCCATGCACGGGCACGAAGAACTTGGGACGCACCAGGGCCAGCATCAACTTTTCGTCTTCCTGGAAACCGTGACCGGAGACGTGAATACCTTCGCCTTTGCCATAGACAACCTTGGCGCCCATCATCATCAGGCGGTCAATGGTGTTGACCACAGAAATCGTGTTGCCGGGGATCGGGCTGGCCGAGAAAATGATCGTGTCGGTGGATTTCACCTGCACCTGGGGATGTTCGCCGCGGGAGATGCGGCTCAGCGCGGCCAGCGGCTCGCCCTGGCTGCCGGTCATCAGCAG